>RGDT01000200.1 GCA_009918525.1 Planctomycetia bacterium | reverse complement strand
ATTTAAGCTTGCATTGTTCGCGACCTGAATTTGGTCGTATCCATCATCATTGTTGTTGTTAGCATCGGGTGGATTGCCTGGCTGGGGCCCACCGATTTCAATCAGGGTTCGACTGTCAGCGACGAGCGAGAGGTTTGTTAGCTGCAAAATCTCGGTTGCAGGGGCCAGACGGTCCTCAAGTCGTTCCAATTGTGGCGAGAACCAACGGTATTTTGGCAAATCAATTTTCGCTGGCGTTTTGGAGTTGGATGACTGCTTGAAATTCTTGCCATTGTTGGTCTTTTTGCGCTTCGCCATGACAAATTCCTCGCTATCTGCCAATCGCTGAAAAATCTCGGAAATATTATACGCTAGTTCAGTTGTTTCTAGACCACTTCTCGAATAAACAAAAGTACACTATCACGAACTCTTCAACTTTACGTCCTGGCCATCATTGGTCAGTTAGTCGCGAAATCAACCAGGAGTCGGCCACCAGATTGGTTTCAACTTTGTGGAACGTGCATCCAATCAATCCCTTGTTTCGCGAACTTCTTTGCTTTAAATGGCCTAATGAACAGATAGTCTTTGGGTAAGTCTCGAGTGGCTCTATCTGTGAGAGCACGCTGCACAGAAACCGCACACGCGATCACATCTAATCTAATGAACACTTTCATCCTCAGACTGTTTAAGAGTTACCATTAATATCTTCGTGAGGGTGTGACACGATCTGAAAAAATGGATATTAACCAGTCTTTGACGTGATTGGCCCCGCCGGACCGGTGGTTCGAGTATTTTTGCAGTCGCTTATACAGACAGGACAGAAATCGAACGACGGAACGATTAGTGCTTTTACTTGTGTGCTCCGTTGCTCTCGGATCAATTATTTGTGTCTTTGAGAATACGGTTGACGGTATACCGTCTACGGTGTATCATAATCTCAGTGGTGATGCTTACCTAGGTGCATGGTCGGAACCCTTATATGATGATCAAGCCTGTAGTGCTAACTCGTACTACTGTCACGGCATCTGCAGTTGCTCATCTTCGTAGCGAGATCATTGCCGATAATCTTTCCGCCGGTGAAGGTCTGCCCGAAGCCAAGATCGGCGAACTACTCGGCATCAGTCGCGCACCCATTCGTGAGGCTCTGGCTGTTTTGGAACGCGAGGGTCTTGTCACCTTTGATCGTCGCGGAACTGCCCGCGTTTGTACGTTCGGCCTAGAGGAAGTCCGGGAAATTGGGATGATGCGCCTCACCCTCGAACCGGTTGCTGCTCGCCTTGCCAGCGAACGCCGGCCCAGCGACGAATTGCTAGCCATCGAAACGAATTTGCGCCGATTGAAACAGTCTACTTCTTTGCCTGTCGTTACCCAACTCGACCTCGATTTTCACCGCTTGATCCTACAAGCTTCCGGAAATCACCGTCTCCAGTCAGCGTGGGAAAATTTAGCCTCACAATTCTTGCTTGTGATGGCTCGTTTTCACCGAAATGAAGAAAAGAAGACTCTCCGCGTCCGTGATTCAACCCATCGCGCTCACTGTGAGCTGTTCACGCCCATTTGGGAGGGTAACTCTGCCCAAGCGGAGTCGATCGCTCGAAAACACGCTACCGAGTGGCTGGACGAACTGCAACAATCTGGTCTTTTTCCATCGTAAACCAACCCATTAGCAATGAAACACTTATAGATTGACAATCGACGAGTAGCGAACCATGAACCGATTCACTGTCTCTCGTTTGCTGACACGCCAACTATTGTTGCTTATCTCAAACGATTCTGATCTGGAGAAGGAATGCGCCTCCACTCCACCATCCCCTTTCTCGTGGTTCGAATTCAAGCCTTCGCTAGAAATTCTCGATCCGATTGGTCGGCCAAACCGCCTTGCGTCCTTGGTACCGTTACGGCGGTAATTTGGCGGATGAATACTAAAGTGACTACCGCACAGTAACCCCATCATTCAAGGCATGAACAGCCCGACTCGCCTCGGTTGACACGGACTGTAGGCTTTTGGATAGATTTTAGTGAGGTTGGCCATGAACGAAATCCAGAACTTTACCCGAGGTCGTCTTTCGATTCTTGGCTTCATCGTCGCTCTATGCTTGTCGAAGGGTACGACCCAAGCTGAATTGCCGACCTTCGAGAAGACTATTCTGCCCATCCTGGAAGCACGATGCACGAGTTGTCACGGTGCCGACACCCAAAAGGGACGGCTGCGTGTCGATTCTGTTTCGGCGATCTTGGCAGGTGGAAACAACGGACCAGCCGTCGCGGCGGGTGATCCTGAGCGGAGCTTGCTGGTCAAGATGGTTTTGTCCGGGGAGATGCCGCCCGGCAAGAAAAAACTGACCAGTGACGAGTTGGCCATTATTCGGCAATGGGTGAAGGCGGCTTTGCCCACGAAGGAAAAGATTCGGTCTATAGAGGACTCTCTGTTCACCCACGAGGAAAGGTCGCACTGGGCGTTTCGTCCGCTGCTTGTTCCAGCCTTACCCGTCATTAAGGAGGTCGGACAAACAAGGACGCCGATTGATCAGTTCCTCGTTGACCGATTGCAAGCTAAGGGCTTGTCTTTCGCTCGACAAGCCGAGCCATTAACCTTGTTGCGGCGTGTGACGTTTGACCTCACCGGTCTGCCACCCACTATCGAGCAACTGGACGAATTTATTCGGGACAGCCGTCCCGATGCGTACGAACGAATTGTTGATCGTCTCTTAAGTTCTCCGCAGTTCGGTGTTCGCTGGGGTAGGCACTGGCTCGATATTGCAGGCTACACCGATACGGTAACATTCGACGAGGATTTTGGCGAACCTCGCGGTTTCCTTGAAGGAAAATGGCGCTATCGCGATTACGTTATTGATGCCTTCAACAGGGATTTGCCGTATGACCAGTTCATCCGAGAGCAAGTAGCTGGCGACGAGCTGGTAAGCTGGCGAGACGCGAAAGTATATACAACAGATATCGTCGAAAAACTGGTCGCGACCGGATTCCTACGAACGGTAGAGGACATAAGCGTCGAAGACCCCCGCACCTTTGTGTTGTGGTCGAACGTGCATGAAACGCTGGAGCAGGTAGGGACCAGCCTTTTGGGTCTGTCACTCCAGTGCGCCCGCTGCCACAGTCACAAGTTTGAGCCGATTACACAGCAAGATTACTATGGGATGATGGCACTATTCACGCCCGCACTAAATCCCAAGGCGTGGAAAAACGCGAGGAACCGGTTGCTTCCTGACGTGGCAAGCCCGGTTCAGGCCGAGATCGACAAACACAATCGCGAGGTGAATCGCCTCGGCCGTGAAGTCCAGCAGCAGATCGGATCTATACGCCGCGGCTACGAGATGAAGCTACAAGAGGAAAAATTCAAAGGCATCCCCGAAGCTATCCGACCCGACCTGAAAGCATCACTCGATTTGCCAGAACAGAAGCGGGATGCCGTGCAAAAGTACCTCGTGGCTAAATTAGGTCCGCTGGTCAAGGTGCAACCGGCTACGATTGACACGGCGTTAGCGGTTGAGGATCGTCAGAAATTGGCTCGGCTCACGGATCGCATCGCAGAACTGAACGGAATGGTGCGGCAGCACGGATGGATTCACGCCCTGTACGACGTTGGACCACCACCCCCCACGCATTTGTTCAAACGCGGGGAGTTCGAGACACCAGGGCCTGAGGTTCAGCCCGGATTCTTGAGGGTGCTCTCCGGTCCCACCACGGAAAATCTCCTAAAGACGGCAGGCACTTCTGGATCGAGCGGTCGCCGGATGGCTCTGGCAAAGTGGATCACAGCGACCGATTCACCAGCCTCCGGTCTGGCCGCGCGAGTGATGGTTAATCGTATTTGGCAATATCTGTTCGGCCAAGGTCTTTCTGTGAACTCCGAAAACGTGGGTCTGTCCGGTTCGGCCCCTACGCATCCCGAACTACTCGACTGGCTCGCCGCCGATTTCCGCGACAAGGGTTGGCAGATCAAACGCACAATTCGCCAGATAGTGCTTTCAGCGGCCTATCGGCAATCTTCGGTAGCGAACGCCTCGCATAACGCTTCGGGGCACCGAGCGGGAAGCCGCCCTTCCCCGGTCACGATCGAACCTCAGAACTCCTCGCTTTGGCGAATGAGACTGCGCCGGCTCGACGCCGAGTCTCTGCGCGATGCAATCGTCGCGCAGGCCGGCAAACTCGATACCCGTCTGGGTGGACCGCCGGTTCCGCTGGTCTACGACATTGGAACAGGACGTGTGTCAGAACAGGAACCCGGCGCCGACTCCGTATACCGCCGTAGCGTATTCCTGACCAACCGCCGTCAGTACAATCCGACGTTCCTCGGTCATTTCGATAAGCCTACCGTAACCCGGTGCGTATGCCGACGGGAAACGTCGGCCACGGTTCAGCAGTCTCTCGCATTGATGAACGATAAATTCCTGATCGCCAACGCCCAACGCTGTGCCGAGTGGATCTCGACTCGGGCGAAAGGACCTGATGAAGAAACGCGAGTCGCCTACCGGTTGATCCTCGGGCGATTCCCCGACAAGGACGAGACGAATTGGTGCGAACAACTGCTGGCGACGCTAGCCGAATCCTACCGCAAGTCAGGCCGGACCAGCGACGAGGCGGCACGGTTAGCATTGGCCGACCTCTGCCAGACTTTGTGGTCTACGAACGAATTCCTCTACCTGCGTTGAGGTTACCCCATGAACGAGTACAGCCTGTCAACACGCCGGGCGATGCTGCGAGATTCGGCTTTTGGTCTTGGTTCTTTCGCGTTGAACAGTTTGTTGGCGCAAGATCGCCTCTCTGGGGATTCGCGTTTCTCGCTCCAGCCCCGGAAAGGGCACCACCCAGCCAAGGCGAAATCGGTGATCATGCTGTTTCAGAACGGCGGTCCAAGCCACATGGACCTGTTCGACCCCAAACCTGAGTTGAAGCGACGGCACGGCGAGCAAGTGAACATCAAGAATGCCATGCAGGGCAACTCCGAACCGCTCATGGGCAGCAAGTTTACTTTCAAGCGGCAAGGCAAATCGGGCATCGAATTCTCCGAGTTAGTACCCCACCTTGGTGCCAGGGCGGATGATCTGTGCGTCGTTCGTTCGCTGTTCCATGAAGACCCGAACCACCCCGGCGGTACCTACATGCTCTGTTCGTGCAACCGGCGTCCGGGCCGACCTACGCTCGGGTCATGGGTTGTGTACGGTCTAGGTAGCGAGAACCAAAACCTCCCGGCGTTCGTCTGTCTGCGGGAGTCTTCGGCGTTCCATTCGGGAGGCTCGATGCAGATTCACAACGGTTGGCTCCCTAGCATGTTTTGCGGAACCGAGTTGCGCACCGAAGGAGAGGCCGTGCTCAATCTTCGTTCCCCCCGAGCCATTCCGAATGGTGTGCAGGAAAATTCGCTCGGCCTGCTCGCCCGCCTCAACGAACGTCATCGCCGCGACTACCCGGACGATACGGAACTCGATGCCCGCATCCGTAACTATGAATTGGCTTGCCGCATGCAGCTTGCGGCGGCCAGTGAGCTTGATTTGTTTGCAGAACCTACCAAAGTGCAGGAACTCTACGGACTGCATGACCCGACGACGGCCGTCTACGGGCGCAAGTGTCTGATGGCCCGGAGGCTAGTCGAGCGGGGGGTGCGGTTCGTGCAGGTTCTCGCGCCTGCACCGCATAACTCGTGGGATCATCACGGCGACATAAACAATCGCCTACCGAAGCTTTGTCAGCAGGTCGAGCGACCATCGGCCGCGCTGATCAGCGATCTGAAACAGCGCGGGTTGCTGGAAAGTACAATTGTGTTATGGATAGGCGAGTTCGGACGGATGCCCATTTCTCAAGGAGGTACGGGGCGAGATCACAACCCACACGGGTTCACGGCCCTTCTTGCGGGTGGTGGCTTCAAAGCGGGACACATCCACGGGGCAACCGACGAGTTTGGGTATCGTGCCGTCCAAGATCGGATAAGCGTCCCCGACCTGATGGCGACCGTATTGCACCAACTCGGTCTGAACCACGAGCATCTAAGCTTCCCGAACCACGGCATCCTAGAGACGCTGACCGAATCGCGTATCACGGGGGCCAAGGTCGTTAAGGAGTTACTCGCATGACCAGACAGCCTTTTTTCGCTGCGGTCGGGTTGCTACTACTTCTCTTGTGGCCGGTTTTCTCGGCTCTCGCCTCGGACGATTTCGAGAAGAACATCCGCCCGCTGCTGGTCGAGAAGTGCCAATCGTGCCACGGCGAAAAGAAAGCCAAAGGCGGATTGCGCCTCGACTCGCGGGCAGCGATGCTCAAAGGCGGTGACACTGGCCCCACCATCGTGCCCGGCAAACCCGGTGATAGCCTGCTTATCAAGGCTGTCGGCTACTCCGGCGATCTAAAGATGCCGCCGAAAGAAAAACTGTCGCCCAAAGAGATCGAGCATCTCACGCAGTGGATCGCACAAGGAGCTCTATGGCCTGGGCGTGACGGAAGTGCCTTCAGTCCTTCTCCCTCACCGTTTGGCAAATTTACCGTCTCGACCGATCAACAACGCTGGTGGGCGTTCCAGCCCTTGCGCTCGGTGAAAACGCCCACCGTCCGAAACATCTCCTGGCCGCGTGAACCGCTCGACCGGTTCATCCTGGCTGAACTCGAAAAACGCGATCTATCGCCGACGACCGAGGCCGAGCGTCGCGTACTACTGCGTCGCGTGACCTTCGACTTGACGGGTCTACCCCCGACTCCCGATGAGGTAGACGCCTTCTTGGGCGACAACTCACCCAACGCCTACGCACACGTCGTGGACAGGCTTCTCGCCTCACCCACCTACGGACAACATCTGGCTCGACGCTGGCTCGATATTGTTCGTTACGCTGACTATCACGACGGCAATCCCAACGCACGCGCGGTCAGTTGCGAACCGCTGAACGCCTGGCGATTTCGCGATTGGGTCGTGCGAGCGTTTAACGCTGATCTGCCTTTTGATCGTTTTATTGTCCATCATATCGCCGGAGACTTGCTACCGTCGCCCGATGGTGCAGAACTTTACGAGGATGGCCTTGTCGCCAGCACGTTCTTGACGAACGGCTCGTGGGATCGCGGCGACGCCGACAAGGAGAAGATGGTTAGCGACATGGTGGACGATCAAATCGACACCATCGGCAAAGCGTTCCTGGGAATCACTCTCGGCTGTGCTCGCTGCCACGACCACAAATTCGACCCCATTTCGCAGGCGGACTATTACGGCTTGGCCGGTATTTTCTATAGTACGCGAATTCTCCAGGAGCTTGGAGCCAAAGGTGGCGAATACACGTTGCAACGCATCCCCCTTGTCCCCAAGGCGTATCTAGCGAAACGCAGCGACCAACTCCGGCAGCTAAACGATCTAAACGCCAAAATCGCCGCCCTCGACAAGAAAAATCCGGGTTCCCCCGCAACGGTTCCGGGTGGAACCCGAGGAAGTCTTT
>RGDT01000199.1 GCA_009918525.1 Planctomycetia bacterium | reverse complement strand
CCGAAGCCTAGGCTTCGGCGGGTTTACGTCGCAGATGCAACCTATGAAGGTCTAATTAGGCAGATGGACAGGCAGCAGTCGCCGCTATTGGTAGTGTGCGATGAACTCAACCAATGGATTAACTCATTTACACGATATAACAATAACTCTGCAATTAATGGATGGCTGTCTCTACATAAGCTAGGGCCTCAAATAGTAACACGCGCCGACGATTCTAAGAATTATAATATCCCACGCGCTGCGGCAAGCGTTTTCGGCACCATTCAGACTGACAGATTCGTTGAGGCAATGGCGAACGACGAGTTTATCAATTCGGGTTTTCTGGCGAGGTGTCTGTTTACCTTCGCCGAGTCTGGGTGGCAACCATTCCGCAAGAAATCGCCACACCCGATAGAAGGGCCTGCGGAAAACTACAATCAGATTGTTCGCAATCTGCACGCACTACCACACCCTAAATCTAAGGAAAAACCGCACACGTCAACAATGACACAGGAAGCCGATGAAGTCTGGGCCCGCTGGTATAACGGCACCATGAACGAATTGAGGAAGGAATCCGAACAATGGCCGGAAAGATCAAAGCAACGCTGCGCGTGGAATTCGGGGCTTGAAAAAATCGAAGAGCTACCGGCCCGGCTCGCGATTGTCTTACATGCGGTTGATTGCATCGGCACCGATCAAAACGCCGGAGACTTGAATACGCCCGTCTCGCCGGAGACGATGGCCAACGCGATCGAAATCGCGACATGGTTCGTTCAGGGACTGCGAACGGTTTGCCGCATGATTGCCGATCAGCCCGCAAATAATCGGCCGACCTATCGACCACAAACTCCCGAGGAATATGTATTGTCTAAATTCCATCAGGAAGCAAAGGAAAGGTTAGAGATCAGGGATATACTCAGGAAATGCCGAAGGTATGATGCGGTAGATCAACTCAAGCCCGTTCTCGACTCGCTAGTTCAAAACGCGTCTTTAATCGTAGAACCAGGTGAGACGAAATCGGGCAAGACTACGAAATTCTACCGATTGCCTTAGTGACGATCGGGACAATTCGCCCTTGTCTCGTCTGTCACGTTTGTCACGTTGTCACGCTGTCACGCTGTCACGTTGACGCCTACATCGTAAACCGTAACTTGTCACGTTGTCACGTTGTCACGCTGTCCCATAATTCATTACGTCGGAGATTCAAACGATGGCCAGTATTAGTAATGATCCAAACGGACGAAAACGAATTCAATTCACCGATGACGACGGAAAACGACACGCGATACGGCTAGGGAAAGTATCGCAAGCCAACGCGGCAATAGCTCAGCGGAATATAGAAACCTTGAGTCTCGCCAAGATCGGCAATCAGCCATTGCCGAAGACTACGACGGAATGGCTTAACGCTATACCCCGCAAGTTGAGGGAACGTCTAGAGAAGATCGGATTGATAGCGGTAGAGGAACGGGTAACGCTCTGGCGTTTTTTAGATGAGAAAATCACCCCACGGGATGACATTAAGGCGACAAGTCGAATTGTGTACGGAAACGCCGTTCGTAACCTCAAGGAATTTTTCGCGGCAGATAAACTTATCACGTCCGTGAGTGAGGGAGACGCTACCGATTTTTCCCGATGGCTTGCCTGCCAGCCCCTGGCAGCTGAAACGCGGAAGAAACGGCTATCGTCGGTTAGGTCATTCTTCGAGACGGCCCGGCGTCATCGCCTAATTGATCGGAATCCATTCGAGGGAATGCGCCTTCCCGGTTCAGACGTGAGGGCTAGGCAATCGTTTGTCGATCGCGAAACGGTTTATCGGTTGATGGAGTCTTCACCGCCGAGTTATCGACTGATGATCGCGCTATGCCGTTTTCAGGGACTTCGCGCACCTAGTGAAGTGTGCTCGCTCAAGTGGGATATGGTTCATTTCGAGCGGAATGAGATAACGATACCTAGCCCGAAGACGGAGCATCATCCCGGCGGAAGTCGTCGGATTATGCCGCTCTGCCCGGATATGCGGGCTATTTTGCTGGACACGCTGAACAGAGAGGGAGAGGGCGACGGCTTTGTAGTTGGTCGAGAATTTTATGATCGCGCGAAGACTTCCCGTAGGTATGGTTGGCAAGCAATCAACCTCAACACTCATCTGCGCCGGTTGATTGAAAAGGCCGGACTAGAACCCTGGCCGAGGGCATGGCACAATTTGCGATCGTCACTTGAGACAGAGCTGATGAGACATTTTCCCGTCCCGCAAGTGGCGGCATGGTTGGGGCACAACCCCCAGATAGCGCTAAGGCATTACAATCAAACGAGCGGCGAAGCGAACCGACTAGCTTACGACCGATTGAGTGCGGGAATTCATCTTGAAGAGGCTGAAAAAAGTGACTCAAAAAGCGGCGCAAGTTACCCCTCTACCATACCCCAACTGACTCAAAAAGCGTCTCACCACCTTTCGGCAGCCAATAATACCGAATCGCAGACCGTGAGTGTAAGAGATGATGGAATAGTAACTTACGCCGAATCGTGCGATGAGCTGCCGAATGGTACAGGTGTTCATAGTGTACATAAGTTGGACGCTACAGGACTCGAACCTGTGACAACCTCGGTGTAAGCGAGGTACTCTACCAACTGAGTTAAGCGTCCTTTTCGCCGAAGCGAATAGCTCGCCTCGGCAAAGTTATTCTATCATGTTCTTGGCGATTGGCTAGGCCGCTCGTGATTTCGATCACATCGAGAACGACGAACCACAGCCGCACGTACTTTTGGCGCTGGGGTTTGTGATACTGAATCCGCTACGGTGCAATTCGTCATGATAATCGACGTGCGCGTCCGCCATATACAGCAGGCTCGTCTTGTCCACCACCACCTGCACACCGTTCAGCTCGAATACCTCGTCCCGCTTTTCCTTTACGTCGGGATCCAGGTCCAGCCTGTGCTGAAAACCACTGCATCCGCCTCCCACCACCCGCAGCCGAAGGTACAACTTTTCGGTCGGCAACTGCCCGCTGGCCTGCCCGTCCTTGATGATCTCCTTTACCTTAGTCGCTGCCTTTTCCGTTAAAACGATTGCCATCGATCTCTCTCCAGTTAGCCGGGACTCTCTTTCACAAAACGCCGCTCGCGCCCGGAGACGAAGACGACGTATGGTTTCTTTCTCAAATTCGCGACCTAGCAAAACGGTGCATCTCGTATGCTGGACTTAAGGCGCGGAGCCGATTTACCGTTTCAACCACCTCGATCGCCGCTCTCGGGATTTCTTCGTCCGTTGTGAAACGCCCCAAGCCAAAACGAAGGCTCGCGTTTGCCTCCTCATCCTCCACTCCCATTGCCTTCAACACATAACTCGGCCCCGTCTCCGACGACGTACAAGCCGAACCATTACTGACGGCTACCCCTCTTAAATTTATCAGTAATGCCGAGCCGTTTACCCAAGCAAACCCCAGGTTCAAATTATTCGGCAGACGCCGTGTTGGGTGTCCGTGCCGTGTAACACCATCGAGTTCATCGACAATTAGGGTCTCTAATAGATCGCGGCGCCTGGCCATCTCCGCCGGGTCGTCGTCCGCACATAGTTGGCAAGCCACACCGAAACCAACAACTAGCGGTACCGCCACAGTTCCGCTCCTCATTCCGCGTTCCTGTCCACCTCCTATCAACATCGGCTCCAACCGCACCTCAGGCCGTCGCACATATAACGCACCAACTCCCTTCGGACCGTATATTTTGTGAGCCGATAAACTAACCAGATCGAGTTGCATTGCCTCCACATCCACCGGCATTTTCCCAGCCATCTGCACGGCATCCGAGTGAAACCACACGCCGCGCTGCCGACAGATTTTTCCGATTTCACGCATTCGCAATAGCGTCCCTACCTCGTTGTTGGCCGCCATCAGACTCACGAGGATCGTACGATTCGTTATGGCCGCTTCAACAAGTTGCGGATCGACGTCCCCATAAGCATCGACGGGCAGCATCGTTACCTTAAATCCCTCGCGTTCCAGGCGTTTGGCTGTATCCAGAACAGACTTATGCTCGGTTGCAGATGTGATGAGATGATCGCCTCGCATACGGTTGGCACGCATTACCCCGCATAGGGCTAGTTGATTGCTCTCTGTAGCTCCACTCGTGAAAATAATCTCGCGCGACTTGGCCCCGATCAATCTAGCTACCGATTCTCGTGCGGCATCTACAGCTTCAGATGCATTGCGTCCGTACAGATGATGCGGACTTGACGAATTGCCATACTCTTGCGTGAAAAACGGTAGCATGGCCTCTACGACTCGTGGATCGCATCGGGTCGTGGCATGATTATCGAGGTAGATTGGCCTTTGTTTCATGGTTTCCTCACCAGGGCCAATCCCAGACCATATTCCGTTTTACCGCACGATTGCTCGCGGAATAGTTCGCCCAAAGTTACCGCAGCAAGAACTGACCGCACGCGACGATCCACCTCTGCTATCGCTCCGCTTACCGGACAAGTACCGATCAACTCACACGGATCGTTTCCCGGCATATTACAGTCGGCAAGATGAAATGGTTCCTCCATCGCGTCGAGTAGTTCCACCAGACGAATTTCATCGGCCAATCGGCTGAGTACGTAGCCCCCCTTAAGCCCGCGGCGACCGCGCACAAATCCCGCTACGCACAACTGCTTGAGTACCTTGGCGGCGAAAGCCCGCTTCAGACCAAAACGCTCCGCAATAACGCGGGCGCAACCACCTTCCGGTCGATGATGCAGATAGGACAGCACTACCAGGGCGTAATCAACTTTTCGCGTAAATAGAGCCATCGCATCTCTCGCAGTGCATTGCACTATGAATATTCTACCGCGAAATCAGGACCAGAAAAGTGCTAATTTTGTAATAAAGGGTCTATCTCGGAAAATGGCTGACTCCGCTACCGATTTCGGCTACAATTTAGTCATTCATCCTGGCGAGGTTCCTTCCATGCACCCGCACGATCAAATCATGCTCGCTCTCACCCGCCGTCAGTTTTTCCGCGACTGTGGTCTGGGGATCGGTGGCCTAGCACTCGCCTCCATGCTCGATCCGAAACTCCTAGCCGCTCCTACGGATAATCCCACGGCCCCGCGTCAACCTCATTTCGCTGCCAAGGCTGAACATGTTATTTATCTGCACATGGCCGGCGCCCCCTCAACGCTCGATCTGTTCGACTACAAGCCTAAGCTCCAGGAACTCAACGGCAAAATCTGTCCGGACTCGTATGTTCGCGGCCAGCAATTTGCTTTCCTAAAAGGTAAACCGAAGCTCCTCGGCACTCCACATAAATTCGCCCGGCATGGGAAGTCGGGACAAATGATCTCGGAGATATTGCCTCACCTCGCAACGGTGGCGGACAAAATCTGCGTGATTCGCTCGATGTATACCGACCAGTTCAATCACGCCCCAGCGCAACTATTCGTTCATACCGGCTCACCACGACTCGGTCGTCCTGGCATGGGCGCTTGGCTCAGTTATGGTCTTGGCAGCCTCAACCAAAATCTGCCAGGATTCGTCGTACTCGTCAGTGGTACGGCCGCGCCAGATGGCGGCGCGTCTCTCTGGGGTAGTGGATTTCTCCCCACGATCCATCAAGGTGTACCCTTGCGAAGTCAAGGCGACCCTGTTCTTTTCCTTTCCAATCCTAAAGGCATGGACAGCGACGGCAGACGCCGCTCCCTCGACACGCTCAAGGCGTTGAACGAGATGCAACTAGACAGCGTCCGTGACCCCGAGATTCTCACACGTGTTCGGCAATATGAACTGGCTTACCGAATGCAAACCAGTGTACCTGAAGCGATGGACATTAACAAAGAACCTCGCAGAGTTTTGGAAGCCTACGGAGCCAATCCAGGCGAAAAACGGTTCGCGAATAACTGCCTTTTGGCACGTCGTCTGGTCGAATCAGGTGTGCGCTTTGTGCAACTCTATCACTGGGGGTGGGATAGTCACGGTGACGGGATGGGCAATGATCTTCGCTACGGCCTCGTTAATCGCTGTAAGGAAACGGATCAGCCTATCGCCGCACTCATCAAAGATCTGGAAATGCGCGGTTTGCTCGACAAAACGCTCATTGTCTGGGGCGGCGAGTTCGGCCGTACGCCGATGAACGAGCTACGCGGAGGCGAAGGAAGCAAGTGGATTGGTCGCGATCATCACCAGCACGCCTTCACGATGTGGATGGCGGGAGGAGGCATTAAACCAGGCTATAGCCATGGGGCGACCGACGACCTGGGCTATCACGTCGAGGAAAAGCCCGTCCATGTCCACGACCTGCAAGCGACGATCTTGCATCTTTTCGGGTTGGATCACGAGCGCCTGACGTACCGCTTCCAGGGACGCGATTATCGTCTGACCGATGTGCATGGCAAAGTGGTCAAAGACATCCTAGCGTGAACCCAAAGACGCGTTACGCTGTCTGGGGAGGAGAACACTATCGCCCCAGGGAGCGGCGCCGTGAACCTGTTACGACATTTGCTCGCCCACAATCTTATTCATCCGCCCGGATGGTTGGAGTCCAACGTCCACTACCTAACCATCATGGGGTCGATGGCCTACGGTGTGGAAGACACGACCGCAACCACCATCTCGGACATGGATTTATACGGTTTTTGTATCCCTCCGAAAGAAGTTGTCTTTCCTCATCTAGCGGGCGAAGTGTGGGGGTTCGGTAAGTACAAGGAAGGTATGCCCCGCTCGCATTTCGGACAGTATCAGGAACACCACATTCACGACGTCTCCGCTCTCGGCGCAAAGGGGCGCATTTACGATCTTACCGTGTATTCGATTGTCAAATTTTTCCAACTTTCCATGGAGTGCAATCCGAACATCATCGACAGTCTTTTTACCCCCGAAGTGTGCGTTCTCCACTGCACCTCGTTGGGACACCTGGTCCGCGAAAACCGTAAACTCTTTCTTCATCAAGGGGTGTGCGACCGGTTCAAAGGCTATGCTTACGCTCAGGTTCACAAGATGCAATCCAAGGAACCCCAACCAGGCAGTAAACGAGCCAAACTACGTGAAAAACACGGCTTCGATGTGAAATTTGCCTATCACGTTGTTCGACTGCTTGGCGAAGCAGAACAGTTATTACTCGAAGGTGATCTCGATTTACAACGTAATCGCGAGATGCTCAAGTCGATCCGTCGCGGCGAGTGGACTCAGGAACAAATATTCGATTATTTTGAACGCAAACGACTTGAGCTGGAAACCGCTCGCACCAAGAGCGTCTTACCCGCACTTCCCCAAGAAGCCGCGATTCGCAACTTGTTACTCCACTGCCTGGAAATGCATTACGGCTCACTCCAAGGAGCCGTTCATCTTCCCGACCGAGCAGAAGATTTACTGCGAAGAATAAAAGACATGATCGAAAACAGCGGTATTTGACAGGGATCGCACCACACAACACAGGGAAGGCTAGATCGGGAGACAGTCACCTTCTT
>RGDT01000198.1 GCA_009918525.1 Planctomycetia bacterium | reverse complement strand
AAACAACTACCGGGGCGTTGACACGCCCCGATTCTTCCGGGTTGTGACATCACGGAGCAGGTCGAATAATCTCAATTCGCGGTCCGGGTGTGTTCGTCGAGGGCTTCAAGGGCCAATTTTCTTCCAGCAGTAACGCGGATAGATTGGCGGCCGCTTTCCAGGCATCGCCCAGCGAGCGGATGGTCTCCAGGTCAGCCTGGGCCAACGCCCGCTGAGCCTCCAATACTCGCAGATAATCGAACTGATTCGCCTTGTAGCCTTTGAGCGATAACTCAAACCCTTCTCGCGCTCGCGGCAACAGTCGCTCGCGGTACAGTTCCGCTCGACGTTTGGCCGACGCATACGCCGCGAACGCCTCGCCCAGTTGGTCCGTCAACTCCGTTTGAGCCCGGCCCACATGTTGTATCGCGTCCCCCAGTTCTGCCTGGGCCACAGCAATGTTTCCCTGGTTGCGGTTCCAGATCGGTACCGGCAGACTCACTCCCACGCTCATATCATTCGAGCGGTTTTGACCCTGGTAGGTGTACCCTGCCATCAACGTGATATTCGGTTTTGGCTCTACCCGCGCCCGGTCGAGTAGGTATTGTGCTCGCTCGACTCCCTTCTTAGCTGCCAATACTTCCGGGTGATTCGCTGCGATGAATGTCCTAGCCGTATCGAGTATGTAACTCGGCAATTCCGTGTCCAGCCTACCGGCAAGTGGTCGCATCGGTAGGTCCGGGACGCCGACGGCTGCGGCTAAACGACGAAAAGCCGCGGGTAACTCGCGGTTGACGGCCTCGCGTTCGGCCACGTAACGTTCTTTTTCGACTTCGAGTTGAACCACATCCAGCCGTGAATTTTGACCTGCTTTCAAGAGTCGTTCGCCCGATTGCAATGATTCATCGGCTAGGCGTGTCAGTTCGCCCAGCATCTCCAGCCGACGTTGCAGCGCGAGAAGATCGTAATACGCACTGCGTACGGCACCCGTGCGGCGGAAGCGAACCGACTGTACTTCCAATTCCGCCTTCTGTCGTTCGCGTTCGGCAGCCGATTGAGCGAGACCGAGTTTATTGCCGGTAACGATTTCCTGAGTGATTGAAGGCGTAAGAATACCGCCAGGCCCGGTTCGGTCGAATAGTTCGTCCGCTGAGAAGCCGGCGACGGGATTAGGATAGAGTCCAGCTTGCACCGCACGCCCTGCTGCCACCTGAACCGCTAGAGCGGCTTGGGCCAAACGCGGATCGCTTTGCAGCATCATCTGAGTCAGGATGTCCAGATCATAGGTTTGTACATCGTTGCCATCTTTGGTGTTCACCCGCTGGGGGACGCTTGGAAGGGGGGTGAGGGTCGTTTTTGGAGTTGGCGTTTCTTTGGGCAATGGTAGTGCAGTCTGAGCCGCAGTGGGCTCGACAGCCACTAGACTTACAGCGTAGGCAAACCAGCACGCGGAACGTGAAAAGAGTTTAATCATAGCAAACCCCGCAACATGAAAGCGAGCGGGGCGTGTCAACGTCCCGATTGTCGCTTAAAAACAACTACCGGAGCGTTGACACGCCCCGCTCGCCCAACTACCGGGGTGTGTCAACGCCCCGATTCGCCGTTGCTAATGCTTCTTATCTATCGGCCAGAGAATAGGCGTCAAACAACAAATATCCGGCCAATTCGGTATGAAAGGAACTACGAAACACACGAAACACACGAAAGGGATGATCCCAAAGATGCTTCTTCTTTTCGTGTGTTTCGTGGTTCTGGTTCTATCGGTCAGAATCGTCGGCCTGACTGGTTTGACCCCTCATGGACGGGTCGAACCAGCGGTATAGTGTCGGCAACACAAACAACGTCAATATCGTCGATGTAACCAGTCCACCGATTACCACTGTCGCCAACGGCCGTTGAACCTCGGCCCCGGAACTCGTCGAAATAGCCATCGGGATGAAACCGAGCATAGCAACCAGGGCGGTCATCAGAACGGGGCGCAAGCGGATGAGCGCTCCCTCGAATGCCGCTTTGAGTGGGTCCATGCCTTTCTTCCGCAGTTCCACAATATAGGTCACCAGCACCACACCATTAAGCACCGCCACGCCGAACAACGCGATGAACCCCACCCCGGCCGAGATCGAGAACGGCAATCCGCGCAGCCACAACGCCACAATCCCGCCTGTCGCGGCTAACGGTACGTTGAGGAAAATAAGGGCAGCCAACCGCATCGAGTTGAACGACAGATGTAACATTGCGAAAATCAGGAACAGAGCCAGCGGCACGGCGATCATCAAGCGTTTACTGGCTTCCTGTAAGTTTTTGAACTGTCCGCCCCAATTAAGCATGTAGCCGGGCGGTAATTTGACTTCGCGTTCGACCACCTGCTGGGCCTCGGTGACAAACCCCGCTAGATCGCGACCTCGCACGTTACACTCGATAATCGTCCGCCGCCGAATCGCATCACGGCTAATCTGGGCCGGTCCATCTTCCAACCGCAAGTCGGCCAACTGTTCGATGGAAATCTGTCGGCCCTGCGGATCGGCGATTTTAATCTGACGAATACGTTCCAGGTCTTCCCGCCATTTGGGACCGAGTCGCACTTGCAGCGGGAACCGTCGCTGCCCCTCGAACACCTGACCGACCTCACGCCCGCCGATGATGGCGACAGCGTCCAAAACATCACGAGCGTTGATGCCATAGCGGGCAATCTGGTTTCGTTTCACGATCACCCGCAAGAACGGCAGCCCGGCCGTCGGTTCTGCCCGCACGTCCGCCGACCCCGCGACCTTGTTTAACGCACGGACAATCTCTTCGGCTTTGTCCTGTAGCGTCTTCAGATCGTCGCCATAGAGGCTGATGCCCACATCCGACTTGACCCCAGCAACCAGTTCGGCAACACGTAACTCGATGGGCTGCGAGAAACTGTAGATGTTCGCAGGCACCTCCTCTTCGAGGGCTTTGTCCATCGCGGCGACGAGTTCTTCCTTGGTCGAGAATCGCCAGGTGTGGCTCGGTTTGAGCATCACCATAATGTCGGTCAGGTTGACCGTCATCGGGTCGTTGGCAATCTCGGGTCGGCCGGTCTTGCACACCACAGATTCAACTTCAGGGAACTTCAGCAAACATTTTTCGATTTGGATTGTCATCTTCACCGACGTTTCCAGCGATACACTCGGTAAGCGAACCGCCTGAATGGCAATAGATCCTTCGTCGAGCTTGGGAATGAAAACCGCTCCCAGCTTCATCGCCAGTACCACACTTGCCAAAAACACGCCGAGAGTGCCCATCACCAACGTCAAGGGGCGACCGATCACCATTTGCAAAAGTGGCAGATAGGCCCACTTTACCCAGCGGACCACGAACGGTTCCTCTTCGCTTACACTTCGCAGAAAGATGGAGGCGAGCACCGGCATCAGCGTCAGGGCTAGCACCAATGACGTCAGCAACGCAAAAATGACCGTCAGAGCCATCGGCTTGAACATTTTGCCTTCCAGTCCGCGTAGTGACAGGATCGGCAGATAGACGAGCAAGATGATACCGACACCGAACAACACCGGACGGGCAACTTCCTGACAAGCGTCGCGAATCACTTGCAGCGGCGCACGATCCACCCCAGTGGAGTGAGGTGAGGCCGCGGGGGAGAGGGGTGTCCCTCTTTCACCAGACTCGATAACGTGCCGATGCTCGGCCACTCGACGAACGACGTTTTCGATCAAAACGACCGATCCATCCACAATCAAACCGAAATCCATCGCCCCCAGGCTCATCAGATTGCCGGACAGTCCCGCGTACACCATGCCGACAAACGCCCCGAGCATCGATAGCGGAACCGCCAACGCCACGATCAGACCGGCGCGAAAACTACCCAACAAAATCAACAACACGATAATCACCAATACGCCGCCCTCGATCAAATTTTTGGTCAGCGTGTGAACCGTTTTGTGTACCAGTTCCGTTCGGTCGTAGAACGTGTCGATGGCGATGCCCGGCGGCAACGTCTTTTCGATTTCCGTTATCTTCTCTTTGACGCGATCGACAACCACTCGCGAATTTTCCCCGGCCAACAACATAACTATACCGACTACCCCTTCGCCGCGACCGTCGCGGGTGACGGCTCCTTGGCGGATGACCGGAGCAAATCGAACCTCGGCGACTTGTTGCAGATAGACCGGCGTACCATCCTGGCGTGTGTCGAGAATGATATGGCGAAGGTCGTCGAGCGAGCCAATCAACCCCTCGCCGCGAACGATCCGCTGTTCGGCCGAATGGAGGATCAAATAGCCGCCGCCTTCGTTATCGTTATTGGCCTTGAGGGCGTCGAAGATTTTGCTAATGGGTATTTTGAAGTCGAGCAGCTTATTGGGGTCGAGTTGCACCTCATAGGCCCGCAGTTCGCCGCCGTTGGTGTTGATATCGATCACCCCCGGAACGCTGCGCAACTGATAGGCAATCTGCCAGTCTAATACCTCGCGGAGTTCCATAAGCGAATGTTTGAACCCCGGTTTCGAGCGAACCTCGAACTGATAGATTTCGCCCAGCCCGGTGGCAATCGGTCCCATTTTGGGAGCGGGAATGCCAGCGGGGATACTTTCTCGCGCTGACTGCAGGCGTTCGCCTACCTGCTGCCGTGCCCAGTAGATATCGGTGCCTTCCTCGAAAACGACGGTGACGACCGACAACCCGAACTGCGAAACGGAGCGTATTTCTTCGACTTTCGGAATCCCGCTCATGGCCGTCTCGACGGGAAAGGTGATGAAGCGTTCGGTCTCCTCCGGGCCGAGGGCTGGCGCAGTGGTCATCACCTGAACCTGGACGTTGGTGACATCCGGGACGGCGTCAACGGGCAGGACGGTCATTGCCCAGAAGCCGACCACCACCAGGAGAAGGCTGGTGAGGATGACGATGAAGCGGTTTTCTAGGGCCAGATCAATCAGCTTTCCGATCACAAGGCACCCCATTCTTCGGTCTGGCTCACCATCCCTAAGGCTTCAGGCTCGGCATTGCCAAGGCAGCTCGGGCGTGGGCGAGTGGGGTGTGTCAACGCCCCAGTGTTTTTTCTCTGCGGTTGTTTTGATGGCGTGAACTCTACATCAGTCCCCGGCAATCTGGTCTTTGAGTAATTCCGACTTCAGGACGAACCCCCCAGCGACAACGACCGGTTCGCCTCCCTTTAATCCTTCGGTTACTTCGACGATTGCGTTGGATTCGCGGCCCAGGGTCACATCTACCCGGCGAAACTTGTCGCCGCCCTCATGAATGAACACAAACGCCTGCGTTCCTTGACGCTGGACCGCCTCCGCAGGGATCTGTGTCACGGTTTCACTCGGTCGCGTCAATTCGACATCTACGAACATTCCAGGCTTGAGCAGACGGTCGGGGTTAGGCACCGAGGCTATCATCGCGACGGCCCGTGTGGTGCGCTCGATCACGTCACCGGTGTAGAACACGCTTGCTTCGAGAATGGCATGGCTGTCGTCGTGTTCTCGGAATCGTACGGTCTTCCCCGCCAGCTGCCGCACCAAGGAGAGATCTTTCTGGGGAATGTCAGCCTGGAGCCACAAGGTCGAGAGGTCGGCAATCTGAAACATCTGCAACTGCGGGCCGACTCGTTCGGCTAGGACGGCGTGTTGTTCGATAATCGTGCCTGAGAATGGCGCGACAATCGGATAATGAGCCACCTTCGCGCCTTCGGCGACGGGGTCCATCGCCTCGACCTGTTCGCGTGTGAATCCGAGCATCATCAGTGTCGCCTTGCTGAGCGCTTCGGCGGTCTGAGCTTCGGAGTGTTTCTGTTCGCTGGCACGGACCTGTTGCCCCGCCTGGAAGTTGACTTCCTCGCATAGTGCGCTGAAGGTCGCCTCGGCCGCTTCATAGTCGGCCCGCAAACGGACCACAGTTCCCGGCGATACTGCGCCTTGCACTTCGGATCGGTTGACGGCGTCGTATTGCGCCTTGGCCTGAAGCCGACGGCTGTAGGCGGTGGTTAGTTGTTGTCGAAGATCGCCGATGGGGCGGTCCTTGAACTGTTTTTCGATTTCCGCGATGGATTGACCAGCGGTCATGGCTTTGACGAGTTCCGAGGCCCAGCGGCTGGTGGTTTGGGTCCAAGTGTATTGAGCGCGGGCGTAGTTGGTCGCCAGACGGGATTTGACAAGCTCCAGTTTCGCTTGCCCCAGTTCGCGAGAGTTGATGACGGCAAGCACATCGCCCGCCCGCACATCTTGACCCAGGCGCACCTTGACTTCGCGGACGATGCCCTCGATCATCGGCGAAATATGAGCAATCCGCGCTTCGTTTAACATGATTCGGCCGCTTCGCCACGTCCGCTCGGTGAAGATTTCGCGAGCAGCCGGTTTGATGCGAATTCCGGCCGCTTCCCATTTCGATTCGGCCAGACTGACGGTCATTTGATTTTCCGATTTCTCTTCGGCCTTGGATGCTGGAGCGCGAGTCTCCGGTGATGGTTCCATCCAGCGCGTTGCCCCATAGTGCAACCCAGCTCCTACAGCCATCATGGCGACCAATAGCGTGAGCTGGCCGATCCAGCGGATTGACGAATAAGCGGAAGCCGGGAAGATGGGGGTGCTTCCCCGGCTTCCCTCTGGAATTGATGGTTCGGGCTGGCTCATGGGATTCGTTGTCCTTTCTTCAACCCAGCGCTGCACGATTCGCCATTGCGGGCCCATGAGAGCCGGAAGCGTCAGCGACCGTTCAGGTTCGCCATCTCGAACACTCAGAGCCGGAAGCGTCAGCGACCGTTCAGGTTCGCCATCTCGAACACTCAGAGCCGGAAGCGTCAGCGACGGTTCAGGTTCGCCATCTCGCACACTCAGAGCCGGAAGCGTCAGCGACCGTTCAGGTTTGCCATCTCGCACACTCAGAGCCGGAAGCGTCAGCGACCGTTCAGGTTTGCCATCTCGCACACTCAGAGCCGGAAGCGTCAGCGACGGCGAACCTGAACCGTCGCTGACGCTTCCGGCTCTGATACGAGCTCTGTATTATACTCGATTACTTGTCATCAGCGAAATCGTACACTACCTGAATTTCCCACTCCGATTATCTTAGCATCGTTCAGAAATGAATCGCAAGCCGGATTCACGAAGACAATTAAAGAACAGGACGGACCAGTCGCGCAGTGTCGGTAATCCTAAAGTTCGTCTTGACATGACGATACCATAGTGATATCATTCCGGTATCTTATGATGAGATTTCAACCGATGGGGAGTCTGTCCAATGCAAGAAAAAGAACTACAACTGATGTCCGGCTTTTTGGCAGTGTTTTTCCATTTCATCACTCCGATTCTGATGTTACCGTTAATGCTTTTCTGGCCGGTAGTGGGCATCATTATGGTTCCGATTGCCAGTGTGTTATGGTTCGTGTGCCTGTTTGGGTACATCGTCAACAGTCCGAACCAGGCTCGCGTCGTACAGTTTTTCGGCTCGTATGTCGGCACCGTTCGCCAGACCGGTTTTTTCTGGGGTAATCCTCTTTACTGGAAGACTTATGTCTCGCTTCGCGGTCGAACCTTCGAGACAGGACAGACCGGCACCGACGAGGTGAAGGACCCCTCCACCGGCAAGGTCATCCAGGCGGCCACT
>RGDT01000197.1 GCA_009918525.1 Planctomycetia bacterium | reverse complement strand
CTCCAGAAAACAGAGGTGGCCTGCTGGAGGGCCTCGATCGCCTGGGCGGAGTAATCTACGGCTGAGACCGAGTAGGTCGGAACGACGTCAAACTCCTTGGGCCAGCCAGTGTGGGCACGGTCGTGGGTGAGGATCATCCACGAGGTGGGGAGATCGAGCACGGGTTCAGCGATCGTCGAGGCCACGGAGATGTAGCCCAGGTTCTCGGCGCAGCCTTCGACCCAGACGCCCTCGCGTGCGAGCTTGAACCAGCTCGGGACGCCGCTCGTCCAGACGCGGGCCTGAGAGAGTTCGGCACCTTCGGCCGCGCGTGCATGGGCGACAAAGACAGCGCGACCTGAGGTCGGAAGTCCCTGGGTTGGAAGCTTTTGATGGGTGCTAGCGGCGCGCCACTCGGTACCGTCCCAGGTCCGCTGAGCACGGGGGTGCGAGGGTTGCTCAAATCGGCGCTCATCGAGCGCGCGGCCATCCGGCATCTTTCCGCGGATGAAGAGGATGGGGCTCAGGCCTTCGGCATCGAGCGCGGTGGCGCCAAAGCGCTGGTGGCAGCCGCCGCCGGATTCGCGCAGCACCTCACGCTCGAGCTCGACCTGGCGAGCCGAGGGTCCGTGGTGGAGTTTTCCAAGCGCGTCGCGCACAAATGCATCGTTCGAGCGGCATTCAACAGCGAGGGCTCCCTGTCCGGGCGCGGCCGGACATTCCCGCAGCGGCAGCACCATCCAGCGCACGCCCTTAAGGAGCGGCGCCATGTCAGTTCGCGCGCGCTCATCGGCCCAGAGTCGGATCAGACCCGCAAACGCGAGCACGACACCGTCGAGGTAGCGATCGCTGGTCAGCGGTTCGTGAACGCGTGAAAGGCGCGTGTTGACGTTGCCGCGGATCTCGACAAATTGAAGGCGTGCGGGCTCGCGACCGGGGAGTGCCTGGGAAAGAAACGAGGGGAGGTTTTCGAGGCGCCTGGGAGACGAGGTCCCGATCTTGAGCGTCTCGCCTTGCTTAAGTCGCTCGATTGCGTGGGGTCCAAAGAGCACCACGTCGCGCGGGTTCTCGCGTCTGGGGATTGCGGCGAGCGTAAAGTCGGATGGGCGGTCAAGGCTCAGGTCTTTGAGCGAGTGGACGGTGAGGTCGACGCTCCCGGTGCGAAGCGCTTCGTCGAGTTCAGCGACGAAGAACTCCTTGCCTGCTACAGCTTGAAGCGGAACGTCTTGAATGCGGTCGCCTCGCGTATCGATCCCAACCAGTTCGACTTTCAGGCCCGGATTGAGACGCTCGATTTCGCGCGCGACCCAGCCGCTTTGGGCCCAGGCAAGCAGCGAGCGTCGGGTGCCGAGTTTGAGCGTGTGCATGGGCCCTTCAATTACCCGAATCAGGCAAAGAGCGCGAGGTCTTCCCAACCGTGCGGCAGGCTTGCCGAGCCTTGGCTGGAGCGCGTGGAGCCCGAAAGCGAGCGGAGGCGTGCTTTCTGTTCGCAGGCGCGCTCAGCCCGGGAGAGGAGCTCTTCCCGCGTAGAGTTTTGTTCGCGCTGAAGGGCGAAAAGATCATCGAGACAAACCCTGACCAGCGAAAACTGACGACTTCCTATACCCAGCGAGCCGTTTCATTCATTGAGACAAACAAGGAACGACCTTTCTTCCTTTATGTAGCGCACGCCATGCCTCACGTGCCTTTGTTCGTTTCGGAGCGTCATCGGGGAAGTTCCAAGGGAGGACTCTATGGCGATGTGGTTCAGGAAATTGACTGGTCGGTTGGTCAGATTCTCGAAACGCTCGCCAAGCACGGCCTAGAGAAAAAGACGCTCGTCATCTTCACCTCAGACAACGGCCCGTGGTTAAGCTACGGCGACCATGCTGGCTCGTCGGGCGGCTTACGCGAGGGCAAAGGTACCTGCTGGGAAGGCGGTGTCCGGGTACCGTTTGTCGCTCGTTGGCCGGGAATGATACCGGCTGGAACGATATGCCGTGAACCAGCCATGACGATTGACATTTTACCGACGCTTGCGAAGTACGCTGGGGCCAAGCTGCCCACACTGCCGATTGACGGCAGGGACATCGAGCCGCTGTTGCGAGGGGAAAAAGGAGCGAAGAGTCCGCAAGAGGCGTATTTTTTCTGGTGGGGACGAGAATTACACGCGGTGCGTTCGGGGAAGTGGAAACTACACTTCCCGCACGAGTACCGCTCGTTAAAGGCCGCCGGAGCCGACGGAAAACCGGGACCGTATATGGTGAAAAAGACACCGTTGGCGTTGTACGATTTAGAAACCGACCCAAAGGAACAAACGGATCGAGCGGCGGCGGAACCCGAGGTCGTCAAACGTATCGAGGTATTGGCCGAAAAAGCCCGTCAGGAATTGGGGGATAGTCTCCGCAAAATCGAAGGGCGAGGAGTACGAGCGGCCGGAAAATCGTCGTGAGAGAAAACACATCGGCAAAATTGAAGACCCCCCCTTGTCAATTGCGGTTGGCCCTGCCATAATTGCAATTCGTAATCTGTCTTCGCGAACACCCCCGACGTAGGTGGGTGTTCTTTTGTTTGAAAGTTAGCAGCAGGGCGACGACTCATGAGCGAGCCGATAGTTCTTCAGACCGAGAAGCGCGAAGGCACAGGCTCTCGCAAAGCCGCGAAACTACGCAAAGCGGGCAAGGTGCCTGGAGTTTTATACGGTCACAAAGAGACGACCGTGTCGTTCAGTGTCGATCACGACCAACTAGTGGCGCTGGTCAAAACCGGTGCCCGCGTCATTGACTTCACATACGAGACCGCAGCCGAAAAAGCCCAAATCATGGAATTGCAATACGATTATCTGGGCAAGGATATTCTACACGTCGATCTCAAGCGAGTTTCGGCGAACGAACGCATCACGCTGAAAGTTCGCGTTGACCTGCGGGGCATCGCACCCGGAGCGTCGAAGGGCGTTCTAGACCAACCGTTGCACACGCTGAATGTCGAATGCTCGGCCATATCCGTGCCTGACAGCATTAAGGTGAACATTTCCGAGTTGCAACTGGGCCAGTCGATTTACGTGAAGGATCTGACGTTGCCGCCGGGCGTGAAGGTTCTGGACGATCCCGATGCCATCGTGGTTCACGTCACGACACCTGATCTCGAACCGGCTGCTGGCGCGGCTGCTGAATCGGCAGAGCCTGAGGTTATTCGTAAGGCCAAGGCCGAAGCTGAGGCGGAGGAGAAATAATCGGCCATGCGTATCGTTGTCGGGCTGGGCAACCCGGGCAAACAATATCACGGAACTCGGCATAATGTCGGGTTCGCTGTGGTTGATGGGCTGGCCTCTTCTCCGACGGCTGGACGGTTTCAAACACGGTTTTCGGCTCAGATAGCCGAATGGATGGAGGGTAACGAAAAGATATTGCTGGTGAAACCAGAGACCTTCATGAACCTGTCGGGACGCGCCGTTCGGCAGGTCATGGACTTCTACCAGTTACAGCCGTCGGAGATGTTGGTGGTGTGCGATGATGTCAACTTGCCGCTCGGTAGGTTGAGGACACGAGCTAAAGGCAGCCATGGCGGGCATAATGGACTGCGAGACATTCAAAATCATCTGGGCACTCAGGAATATCCAAGGCTGAAAATCGGAGTAGGTGGTGCGGAGAAGGGCGAGATGGTCGATCATGTGCTGGGGCGTTTCAAACCAGCCGAACGACCCGTGATGGAAGAGGCGCTTCTAGCGGCGATGCAGGCAGTAGTGGTGTGGGCGAATCAGGGCGTCGAAGTTTGCATGAACCGTTTCAACGCCGACTCGAAAGAGGCGGACCAAAAGTAAGGCAGGAAAGGTATGTCGGCGAACGTTTACGAGTGCATGTTCTTGCTCGACACGAACAAGATCGCGGGCGACGAAGCTGGAACCATCAAGCAGCTTCAAGGGCTGGTTGAGCGGAATCACGGCGAAGTGCTATCGAGTCGGCGTTGGCTGGAGAGCAGTAAGCTGGCCTACCCGGTACAGGGTCAAAAGCGTGGATTGTACGTCTTGACGTACTTCCGCTGCGAAGGCCAATACATGAGCGATCTCGAGACCGATTTCCGTCTGAACGAGACAGTGTTACGATTTATGATCACAAAGATCGAACCGAAATTTGTCGATCGGATGTTGCCGATTGGTCAAGAGGGTGGGCCAACGTTCTTGGTGACGGTAAACGAGCCGCCACTGGAAGATACGCTTATGGGTGGGGAGGAGGAGCGTCGTGGGCGTCGTCCTCGGCGTGAATTCGCGGACAAGGAGGGTTGATCTGACTGGTGAAAACGCGCTCCAGGCGCGAGTGGTCGCGAGAAAAGTCATCGATCAAACGGAAAATTATCCCTACTGTGCTTGCAATTTGCACTAATACGGTTGTATAGTAGGGTAATGATCTGGTTGTCCTCTTTCCTACGCCAGGAGAGTTAACGATGGCGAATCTGAACAAAGTCATGCTTATCGGACGCCTGACCCGCGACCCGGAGCCAATCACTGTGGGTGGCAGTACGTCTGGAGCCAAGTTCGGCTTTGCGGTCAACAACCGCAAGCAGGTGAACGGTGAATGGAAGGACGTTCCGGTCTGGATTGATTGTGAAATCTGGAACCGAGGCGAGAGCAAACAAGCCGACCGTGTAATCAACACTCTTCGCAAAGGACAGCAGGTTTATCTCGAAGGTCACCTGAAACTCGATGAGTGGGAAGACAAAAACGGTGGCGGAAAACGGAACGCTCTCCGGGTAGTAGTTGAAACATTCCAATACCTCGAGGCCAAGCAAGAAGGAGAAGCGAGGCCCCTTGCTCCGCGTCAGCCTTCAATGGCTCGCACAAACAACAACAATGGGGCTGGTCGCTCCAACGGAGCCAGCTACATGACGGCGGGGACTTCGACCCACCGTCCTCTCGCGGTGGAAGTAATAAGGGCGGGGGCGAAGACGACATCCCGTTCTGATTTTGTTAGGGGGCCGATCGTGGTTAAGCAGCGTCATCAGGTTCCGCACGGCAAGAACGGCAACCTTAAACTCGTTCTAACCGAGGACGTACAGTATCTAGGCAAACAAGGTGATCTCGTCGAGGTCCGTCCAGGCTATGGACGAAACTACCTGTTGCCGCGCGGATTGGCGACGATTCCGACGGCTCATAACCTTCAATTGTTAGAGCGATTCAAGATTCGCGTGCGTCAGGCTCGCGAGGCTCGCATGGCCGATCTCAAGGCTCTGGCCGAACAGATTAACAAGATGGCTGGTGTCACAGTCGAGGCTCATGCTAACGATGAAGGCCATCTTTACGGTTCGGTCGGCCCCGCTGAGATCTCCAAGGCGCTGCGAGGCAAGAATCTTCCGGTTGATGAGGATATGGTGCGCATGGATAGCCACATCAAAGAAACCGGCCTGTACGCTGTAAAGCTGAATCTCGGTTTCGACATCGAAACCGAAGTGAAAGTCGGTGTTCTCAAAGCGCAGGACAAGAAATAAAGTTTCCGCATTCGGGGCGGTTCGGCGTGAACCACCGCCCCGTGTTTTGGACGGGAGTCAACGCAGGAAGCTGCTCGTCTAGGACCTGTGACAGGGAGGTTCGCATATGTCGTCGGCTGATGCCGTCTTCCGCGACCGCCTCGCGCCGCAAAATCTAGATGCTGAAAAAAGCGTCCTTGGAAGCATGTTGCGTGCCAATCGTGTGATTGGCGACATCATCGCTATCTTGAAGAAAGATGATTTCTACACCGACGCACATCAAAAAATTTATGAAACCATCGTCCAACATAATAGCCTTGGTGGTCAGGCGGTCGATCTAGTTATCCTTGCCGAACAACTCAAACTGCGCGGCTGGCTCGAAGACGCGGGCGGTTACACATATCTCGCTAACCTTTGGGACGCAGCCCCAACAGCCGCTAATGCTGAGTATTATGCTCGCATCGTTCGCGACAAGTCACTGGTCCGCTCCTTGATTGACGCCGGAACCGAAATTCTGGCCACCGCGTACAACCAAAACGCCCCGGCCGAACAGTTAATCGAAAAAGCCGCCGGTACCATCTTCGAGATGGCTTCCAAAGGATTGGGCGGGTCGCTCACCACGCTCGAAGAGGCGATAGACGCCACTTATGACCGCATCGACAAACGCACAACCGGCGCTGAAATGTCCCATAGCGGACTTTCTACTGGTTTTACCGAATTGAACGAACTCACCGCCGGATTACAACAAGGTGAGTTAATCATCATCGCAGCTCGCCCGTCGGTCGGAAAGACGGCGTTTAGCCTTGGCTTGACGCGTAATGTGTTGTTGCACGAGAAAGCACCCGTTTTTTTCGTGAGTCTGGAACAATCGCGTATCGAAATCGCCGAGCGTTTGCTGTGCGCCCAAGCCAAGGTCGATAGCCATCGTCTACGTAAAGGGACGCTCACGTCCGACGACATGGAGAAACTGATCCTGGCTGGTAGCGAGCTACGCTCAACGCCTTTAATTATCGACGATTCGCCGCAACAAGGGATGCTGCGCATTGCGGCCAACGCCCGGCGACTGAAATATCAAAAGGACATTAAACTCGTCGTTATCGACTATCTGCAACTAATCGAACCGGAAAACCGACGAGACCCACGTCAAGAACAGGTTGCCCAGATCAGCCGACGGCTGAAATTTTTGGCTCGCGAACTGAATATCCCTGTGATCGCGTTGGCACAGGTTAATCGCGCATCGGAAGATAGGCAGGATCATAGGCCGCGTCTGAGCGACCTACGTGAATCGGGTTCAATCGAACAGGACGCCGATACCGTGTTCATGTTACACCGACCGGATCGTTTCGAGCCGGGGCAGCACGAAGGGATAATCGAGGTTATCGTTGCCAAGCAACGCAACGGGCCCACGGGTGAAGTGACGTTGGCGTACATCAAACAGTATCTGAGCTACGAAGATTTCAAGGTTGCGTCACCGTTCGAGAGTTAGGTGGATGCGGGGAAGATTTCGTGAAATGGGCCGACGTCCCCTTGCCTCGCGTCGTTGGGTGTGAGAGAACCAAATAACACCCCTGGAGGCACAGATAATGCAACGAGTAATCGTGACATGTGTTTGTGGTTTGTTTCTACTTGGCGCTGCGATATTGGTCGGCCAACCTAGTAGCCCTGCCCCTACCGTTGCTGCTCCCGACCCGGTAATACCCGAAAAATCGGGATTCGTACTGTTTCCTTACCTCCAATATGCAACAACGGATTGCATTGTTGTCTGCTGGGAGACGGCCGAGCAGGGCACATCCACAGTTCGTTACGGAGTGGGGAAGCCCAGTCTGACCGCCGAGGGCGAAAAGAACGCGACGTTCCACGAAGTCAAACTCACCGGCCTCAAGCCGGGACCGTACGTGTATGAAGTGGAAACAATCACGGCTGCCGGCAAGGTTGTCAGTCCGAAGTCTGCCATTTGGATGATTCACAATGCCTGGTCTGTTGCGCAGGGCAATTCCAAGGACATGATGGACCAAGCCAAGATGCTTGAAGAACACGACGCCATGCTGGCCGAGATTTATTCCGAGCATACCGGCAAAAGCACCGAAGAAATTCGGACCGATATGGCTGCCGAAACATGGATTCGCGGAAGCGCGGCCGTGGAATACGGTCTGGCGGATGAATCGGACGACA
>RGDT01000196.1 GCA_009918525.1 Planctomycetia bacterium | reverse complement strand
GACGATTCTCCCGCCGTTAACAGAGGCCGAGAGTCTGGAAACGACACGGGTCTATAGTGCCACGGGGCGACTGCCGACGAATCAACCGTTATTAACCTGTCGCCCGATACGCACGCCACACCACACCATCAGCGACGCCGGCATGGTCGGAGGCGGCAATCCGCCGTCGCCCGGCGAGATCAGCCTGGCCCATCATGGCGTGTTATTTCTGGACGAGTTGCCGGAGTTCAACCGCAGGAGCTTGGAAGTGTTACGGCAGCCGTTGGAAACGGGCGAAGTGACCATCGCCCGCGCGTTGCGCTCCACGACGTTTCCCGCCCGCTTTGCCCTGGTGGCCGCGATGAACCCGTGCCCATGCGGTTATCTGGGATCGCCGAAGCACAACTGCAAGTGCAGTCCGATGCAGATTGAACGCTACCTGGGCAAAATCAGCGGACCGTTGCTCGACCGTATCGACTTGCACGTGGAGGTTCCGGCAGTCGCGTTCGAGGAGTTGTCATCGAAGGCGGATGGCACAAGTAGCGCGGCGATGCGCGAGCAAGTGAACCGAGTGCGAACAGTACAGGGGAAGCGATTCGGTAGCGGCACAACGCTCAACGGCCGGATGGGGTCAAGGCAAGTGCGGGAGCATTGCGCACTGGGCGGAGAAGCAAAAGAGTTATTAAGGCAAGCAATGGAGACACTCAACCTATCGGCGCGAGCGCATGATCGAATTTTGCGCGTTGCCCGGACCATCGCCGATCTGGAAGACAATGCAGGAATAAGAGCGGAACACGTCGTCGAGGCGATCGGCTACCGAACGCTCGACCGGAAATTGTGGCAGCATTGAAGCCATTGCGAGTATTTTACGACCAAGTGTACACTAACCACAAAGCAATCAAAAGTTAGCTGACATGGTATGAGATGTGCTGTATCATCGTGATCGGTGCACCATTCACACTTGCTATTTGGTGACTATAATGGAACAAATGGCGACTTTAGTGGGTTGCTCGATTATTGCAACCTTGATTTTGCCAATAATAAATATCGTCTACTTGCTAACCATCTCCAATCGTCAGCAAGAGGAAGCCAACCGTTCGGCTACACAATTTCGGACTATTGAATCATTACTGCGCGAACAAAACCAATTATTGACTGAATTACTGCGAAAGGAGGCTTTTTTATCATCGTCATCTGTCCAAGAGACACTCGAACCATTAACACCCGAACCACAGAAAGCCGAAATTCCCAAGGAAAAACCCCACGAAACGCAATCCATCCAAACAGAGATTCTGTCGGCGTTGCCGGTCGAGCCGCCACCCGAAATACCCCCTGTGCCGACCGTGGTCATTCGGCCTGTAGAAATCCCCAAGCGACCGCGACACCGTCCGCACCGTCCGTATGAAAGTGCTGCATCCAGCGCCGTAAATTTACACAAACCACGTGTTGAGGAGGAGGTCCGACCACCACTACCACCACGCGAATTGAGCACATTTGAACGGGCCGCCGGTGACATTTTAGCGAAGATCTGGAATTGGATGGTCGTTGGCGAGGAGCATAGGCCGGCCGGTGTCTCGATGGAGTTCGCGGTCGCCAGCACCTGGCTATTGCGTTTGGGTGTGCTGATCCTCGTTATGGGAATGGGCTTTTTCCTGAAATATTCCATCGACAACGACTGGATAGGCCCTCTCGGACAAGTGGGGTTGACGGTACTGGTTGGCGTCGGGCTGGTCGCGTTTGGAACAAATTTGCTGGGCAAACTGTTCCATCCGTTCGGGCTTGGGTTGATCGGAGCCGGGTTCGCCACGTTATATCTTGCGGCGTATGCGGCTCACGGCTTTTATCGACTTATACCGATTGAGGCGGCGTTTGCCTGGATGGTGTTCATCACCATCAGTATCGGCGTGCTGGCGGTACGGAGCGACGGGTTAATCATCGCGATCCTCGCCATCCTAGGCGGATACGGCACCCCCTTGATGTTGTCTACAACTGAAGTCAATTTTCTCGGCTTATTTTCCTACCAATTGTTGCTCGGTTGCGGTGTTCTGGGCATCAGCTACTACAAAAAATGGCATCTCCTCGACTACTTGAGCTTCGCATGTAATTACAGCTTATTCTTCATGGCGATGAGTCGCTATGATAATAAGCATTTTTGGGAGGTGATGCCGTTTTTGACCGCATTTTTTGTATTATTTTCAACAATGGTCTTTTTGTTTAATATCGTGAATCGATTGAAATCAAACCTACTGGACGCATTGGCGCTGCTGATCAATGCCGGTGTCTATTTCAGTGTCAGTTATAGGCTCATCAGCAATCTCTATGACTACCAGTGGGTCGCGACCGTGTCGCTAGGATTAGCGGCATTTTATGTAATACATATTTGGTATTGCTTGATTTATCGTGTACTAGACCGAGAATTGCTGCTGTGTTTCATCGGATTGGCTTCTTTTTTCCTAGCTGTGACGATGCCGTTGGTCCTTTCACCGGAGTGGATCACCGTGAGCTGGTCGATTCAGGCTCTTGTGATGTTCTGGATTGCCGGAAAATTGCAAAGCAAATTTATGCGAATGTTATCGTTTGTAGTTTACATGATCGTGATTGGTCGATTTGGTCTCGTTGATATTCAAAAGCAATACGGCTCGGTTATCGGCGAAATAGCGATGATGGACTATTTGGTGTTAATGGGCAAGCGAATCGTGCTGTTCGGCATTCCGATTGGCTCGCTGGCTGGAGCCTTTTATCTGATGCGTTCTTCGGGTGATCGCGAAGTTCGAGTCGTGGACGAACGCAATGATATTCCCGAATGGATCAAAGAGTCTTCGGCCTTGTGGTTGCTCGGATTCTCTGCATTTGCTATGATTTTCATCTTTTTGAACCTCGAAGTGAATCGAACTTTAGGATTTTTCTTCGATCCTCTCCGACTACCGGCTTTGACCTTGCTTTGGCTGATCGGTTGCGCCTTGCTATTGTTCTCGTTCTTAATTCTTCGTCACATAACCATTCTATATTTAATGTGTCTTTTTATACTGACCATAATATTAAAAATAGCATTTATCGATTTGCCATACTGGAATCCGAACCAATTGTATGTCTACACAAAACCTTACACATTACTTGAAGCCTCTATGCGTTTGGTCGATTTTGGCGCCATGATTGGTTTCTTGGTGGCGGCATTTTTGCTCATACCCCAAACTGATGAAGACTCGAAGAATGCTCGCTACTTGTCCGGTATTCTTTCAATTGTAATGTTATTTATTTTTCTTTCTCTGGAAGTAAACACTTTCTTGACCCTTTTTGCCAATGGTTCTCAGACGGGTGGGATATCCATTCTTTGGATGTTATTTGCGATCGGACTATTGATCGGTGGTATCCATAACAACTGGAAACCGATGCGCTACGTTGCCCTGGTCCTGTCTGTTATCGTTGTCTGTAAAGTGTTTTTATCCGACCTCTCACAGTTGGATCCCATCTACCGAATCATCGCCTTCCTGATTCTGGGTATTCTAGTTTTGGCTAGCTCGTTCATTTATCTCAAATATCGCTCGTCATTCATTGTACAAGAGACGGCAGCTCGGGAGTCTCAATCATGAAAAACAACCTTAAACTATCTGCGGTGATGATAGGGTTGCTAGTTATCTCGGTCTTACACGCCGAGTCGCAGTTGTCGTCGCAGTTTCGTTTCTGGAAAGCCGTTGAACGCGACAAGAAGCGCGGCGAAGAAATTGTTGCTTTTGCCCTCAGTAGTGACATCTATGCAGCCACGCGGATTGACCTTCCCGACATTCGCATCGTGGACAGCACCGGCACCGAGGCTCCCTACACCATCGAGAAAGATGTTCAATATCGCCAAGAGCAATCTCGGGAGACTGTCACAACCCAAATTGTATCGCTCAAGCCCATCAATAACTCGATTGAAGTTCATTTAAAAATACCGGAGAAAATCACCAGGATCGAAGGTTTTCAGTTCGTCACCCCGCTCACGAATTTTGAACGTAAAGTGCAAATTGCAGGATCACCTGACGGCCAACAGTGGACGCCGCTGGTTACGAAAGTTGGTATTATTTTCGATTACTCGCGTTATATGGATGTGAACAATCGCGAGATTGCTTTACCAAAGAACACATTTCGCGAGTTCAAAATCACGCTTGATGATGTGATTGATGAGTTAGAATCGCCGTTTAGCGAAATACAGCGTACAATCAAAGATTCGCGAGAAGATCAACGCACAGAGCGAAAAGCACTTTTTCGCCGCACGTTTCGTATTGATCGTATCGATTGTTGGTACACGGTCACCCGTGACAGGATGGAGCAAGATCGGACAACAGTCTACGAAGTCGCCGACTTCAACGCCCAGGACCAGTCTGCGACCAAGCAGACCATACTTACCGTTCGTACGCATCGTGAACCGATCCGTCAATTGACACTGGAAACGCCAAGCCGCAATTTTTCGCGCCGCGTGGTCATCGAGGTGCCGGTGGATATCCAGGTTCGTGCGTCAGGGCCACAAAAACGGGAGGAGGCCACGACAAAGTGGAGGTCAATCGGAGAGACGACGATCTCGCGCCTGCGTTTACGCGACCAGAACCGCGAGGAGTTGACCATCACGTTTCCCGAACATCGCGAAGAACAATACCGAATTGTCGTTCACAATGAAGACAATCCTCCTCTCCAATTCACTGGAGTCCAGCTCGAAGGTACCGTTCAGCGGGTGTTGTTTCTAGCGCAACCCGATCGCGATTATCGAGTTTTCTACGGTTCGCCTTCCGTCCCGACTCCCCACTACGAGGCCGCGACTGTCCTCTCGGCCCTTCGCAAAGATGAGCAACCGGTGGTCGTGAAGTTGGGTAAAGCGAACGATAATGTTGATTATCGTGAAGATCAATCTCATGAAAAAGTGCCTGTGCCCGGTTTAATTAATAACTGGATCTTTTTCGGTACAGCTATTTTGTTGATGGTGGTCGTGCTGGGCTGGATGCTGTTCCGGGCTGGCCAGCGTTTGGAGCAACTCCCCAAGGATTCGTGAACGAATTGGTCGGGGTGATCGTCCGTATTTTCAGGCGTTCACTGAAACTATTTCTGGTTTCTTGCTATTTTCCCTCTTGCTGATTGGAGGTTCAATTCGTTACGACTATAGTAATCTTTATTTTCTTGGAGATTGGCCCCATGATTCGCTTAAAAGTCTTCGTCACTTTCTTGACATTGGCTCTCCTAGGTACTGCTTTTTCCCAGGACAAGGATGCTCCCAAAGAAAAAGACAAAGACAAAGATAAACCGTCTGAAAAGGCCGAAGATAAGAAACTAAAGGGCTTCCTCCCTGCTGGTTTCAAGAAACTTGGACTAACCGACAAACAAGTTCAGGCTATCTACAAGATTCAGACCGACTATCGTGGGAAAAAGGACGACCTGACGAAACAGCTTGCCAAGCTTAAGGACGCCGAACGCGAAGAAATCGAGAAAGTTCTCACCGACGCCCAAAAGAAAGAACTCAAGGCCATTCGCACCGGCGAAAAGAAGGACAAGTGATTACCCGAACTGACGGACGTTCCCACGATTCTCTTCGCCCGCTGTCGTTTCAACGCGGATATACCGGCCAAGCTCCCGGTAGCGTCCTGACTCGCATGGGACGCACCATGCTTTTATGTACCTGTACGGTCGAACCCACCGTCCCTCCGTTTCTCGTCGGCACCGGCAAGGGTTGGATGACCGCCGAGTACTCCATGTTGCCTGGTAGTACGTCCACACGCAAAAGTCGGGACCGCAGCGGTAAGGTAGACGGTCGCAGCGTGGAAATTCAGCGGCTCATCGGGCGTGCCCTGCGGGCGGTGGTCGATCTATCCAAACTCGGCGAACGCACCCTCTATCTCGATTGCGATGTTTTGGAAGCTGACGGCGGTACGCGGACGGCGGCGATCAACGGTGCGCTCGTCGCGTTGCTCGACGCCTTGCACAATCCGCCCAAACTACGACCGCTCGATCCGCCTTGGCCCCTTCCCGCTGATGTGGTCCGCGATAGCGTGGCGGCCGTCAGTGTTGGCTTACTCGACGGATCGGCTTTGCTCGATCTGTGTTATGTCGAAGATCGTGATGCGGACGTCGATTTGAATCTGGTCATGACTGGTTCGGGTGCCATCGTCGAAGTACAGGCTGGCGGCGAAGAAGCGACTTTTTCCCGCGACGAACTCGACATGATGGTCAATCTCGGCGCCCATGGTATTCGCCAGATTCGCAATGCTCAACAATCTGCTTTGGGCGATCGTTGGATTTGGTCTTGATTTTTTCACGCATGCTCGGCATAGGGTCTGCCTCTCGAAATTGTAGGTATCGGGGCGGGAACTAGAGGCCGACCATGCGTCATCTGTTTGCCGTATCGCTAGCGCTTGTCGCAGGCGTCACGGCTGGTTGTTTGCCGGATGTTCGACAACCGACTGCACCGCTTGAATCCTCGTTGCATCGGTCCCGCGAAATCGAACGCGATCTCATCTTCATCGACTCGGCCATCATCGAGCGGCCGGCCAATGATGATTTTTGCAATCGAGAATTGTGGGACAGTTGCAACGAACAGTCCATCGGACTGGAGCGAGCGGCTCTCCTCGAAGAAAATGGTCTCCGTGTTGCCCGTATTTCCGCTCCTTTACCGTCGCGTTTGCAGGTCCTGCTTAATTCGCGACGCAATACCATCGGCCCACGGCGACAGCGTGCTCGTCCCGATCAATCGGTGAGTGTGGCTGTTGGTCCGCGTCGGCCGAAAATGGTGCTTTCTCTGCGTGGAAGCGATTCCCGCGATCTCGATTTGACCGATGCCCAGGCTCATATCGAGGTGACTCCGTCGCTCGACGAAGATCGTCTACAACTTCGTATCACTCCACAGATTCGCCATGGTCAGCCTCGGGCTAGGCCACGTGTTGAGGAAACTCCCGATGGTCCGCTGCGCTGGGCACTGGACACTCGCGAACCGGTGGAATCGCTCGATGAGTTCACGCTCGATCTACCAATGGAACCGGGCGAATATCTGCTGATCGGTTCGCGTGGCAACGGTCCAAGGACAGTCGGGCCAGCGATTTTTGCCTATCAGGGTGACGGTGTCCCGGTACAGCAATTGCTTATTATTCGCGCTCTGCCCGTCGGGCAGGGTAACAACGCGGACGATGTCGATCAACGCACCGCGCCTTTGGCTTTGCAAGCAGGGTACAGTTCGGCTCGTGCCAGTCGGCGGTGAACCTTCGCGTCAGCGTTTGCGTCCAGAGTATTATGAGCGATTTTATCGAACTCGACGGCAGCGCGGGCGAAGGCGGGGGACAGATTCTCCGCTCGGCCCTGACTTTGTCGCTTTTGACTGGTCAGGCTTTTCGTTTGCGCCACGTTCGCGCCAACCGTCCCAAGCCGGGCCTGCAACCTCAGCATCTCATGAGCGTTCTGGCCGCGCAACGTATCGGCTCGGCTCACGTACACGGTGCCGGCATCGGTAGCAGCGACCTGGAGTTCGAGCCGGGGCCGGTGAGTGCCGGGACGTATCGTTTCGACATCGGCACAGCCGGTGCGACGGGGCTGGTGTTGCATACGATTTATCTGCCGTTGGCCTTGCGTGGCAAAGCAGCGAGCGAAGTGACCATCACGGGCGGCACGCACGTCCGTACCAGTCCCACCTACCCTTTTCTGGAGGGAACCTGGCAGCCGTTGCTGGCTCGTGCGGGGCTTTCTGTGC
>RGDT01000195.1 GCA_009918525.1 Planctomycetia bacterium | reverse complement strand
CCGGTTTACGTAAACCGGTGGTGGGCTGTTGAGTCCGGCAAATGCCCGCTCCAAGTTCTTCGATGGGTTTACGTAAACCGGTTTCTGGCGCTAACCGTAAATTTGTTCAGGTGAACCGGTTTGGAGCCGGTTTGGGGCTTTCAGGCCGGCATTTCCTTGATTGAAGAGCATGCGTTTTACGTACACCGGTCGGCTTGGTTTTTCTATAAAAATGCCGGCCTGAACCAAACAAGTCAACCGGTTTTCGGGTGTGCGGCATCCGCCTGCATACCGCCACTACCGTCAACTCATTTTCGGCTCGGTGGGCCTGCAGCCTATCTTACGGCGGCTCAGCGCGCGCGGGCATAGCCATGGCCACGACCGCGCGCCCTCGCTATGAGTCACGCAGGCGGCGTGTAGTTCTCCGTGCGAAAACACACAGCGATGAGACAGTGTACGGAAAACGAAAAGGGCGAACCGAGGGCAGCAGAAACAAGGGCAGCTCCGTGCGGGGCGAGGCGATTGTTTCAGGTTTGGTCCCGAAAGCTCGAACATCATTTTGTTTGTTCACACAGGACGAACTGGCAAAGCCGGAGTACGTTGGTGTAAAGTGGCCGGTGGGCATCAAGCGTATTGCAAAGTTATGGAAAAAGCTTGATGACACAACGAAGGATGCCTACAAGCAGAAGGCCCGCGACGAATGGCGCAGGCAACGGGACGCAATGGCGCAGCACGGGTTCAAGGCGAAGTGTGTTGCGCCACCTGATGTTGTTGGCGTGACCACTCCACGGACTTACCCAACTTGTTTCGGCTCGTATCGAGTTTTTCAGGGGCAACGGCTTGGGCATGGCTCGTATGGTCGGGTGGTTTTGTGTTCAGAGGGAGAGACAGGGCGGCGGGTCGCAGTCAAACTTTTCGAAGATGATCATGGTGAGGATGCACACCATGAGATGTCAATGTATCAGCGGATTCAGACATTCGGTGGGCATCTTTGTTTTCTTCAGTTGCTTGCCGTAAACGCGAATCCTCCAACCCCATGGATCGCCTTGCCGTTCGTGCCAGGTACAACCCTTTTGGCTGCCGTGCGGCAAGGGCATCTATCCGCCGAGGCAAAGTTGTGCTGCGTGGAGCAAATTGCGCAAGCCCTTTCTTGGTTGCACCACATGTGCTGCATCGCCCACATGGACCTGAAGCCCGGGAATGTATTGTGGGACCCTTCCCGCATGTATGCCTTCCTGATTGACTTCGGCATGTCGATTGTGACCAAAACGGATGGCACACCTTTGGATAAATTTGAGCATGCTGGCGTGACCGCGCTGTACCGCCCTCCAGAGTTATGGGCAGGGGCGATCAAGACATCCACCTGTTGTTATGCTGTTGACGTATGGAGTTTCGGTTGCGTGATGGCGGAAATCTTCAACGGCAAACCATTGATGGGACTTGGACAGACAACCGCCCACATCCGTGCAGCTGTGATCCACTGGTCCACTTCGTGGACACGAAACCAGCCGACCCGGCACCTCGCTCTCATTCCGGCGCACTTGCGATGCCTTGTGTGGTGGTGTTGCGCGCCCGAGCCCGGGCGACGTCCACAAATACGTGGTGAGGTGCGCACTGTGGCCATCTCCTTGCCGCCGTGTCCGATGCGTCGATAAGGCCTCACATCTCTTGCTGGCGTGACCTGCAAGTTGCTTTGACTGAAGGCCGGAGGGAGTCCGTAGGAGGGGTGTGGGACTTGCCGTCAGCAGGATTCCCCTTTAAGTTCAATCTCGTGCCCGGCATTTGCATCCACCGAAGGCATGCAGAACAGGCTTGAGGTTGGCACCTAAAAACATAGTTTTGCCACCTGGAAATAGAGGTTGCATTGTCAGGTGGCACACATGCGTTTTCAGGTGGCAGAGCTTGCGCCGTGTGAATGTTGTTTGTTGCAATGCAATGACACATTGTCTGTGTGCAGGGCTTGCCACGATCCACAGCAGCTGCAGCGGCGGCAGCAGCTGCAACAGCAGCAGCAGTGGCAGAGTGGCAGCAGAGGCACCAGCAGCTGCAACAGCAGCAGCAGCAGCAGCAGCAGCAGCAGCGCCGGAGCTGCAGCAGCCTGGCCAGGAGCAGCGGGGGCAGCGGCAGAGGCAGCGGCTTCGGCAGCAGCAGTGGCAGCAGCAACAGCAGCGGCAGCCTGCAGCAGCGGCAGCCGCTGCAGCGGCAGCAGCAGCAGCGGCGGCAGCAGCAGTAGTGGCAGCATCAGCAGGAGCAGGGGCTCACCCACGGCAGCGGCAGTAGCAGCGGTAGCAGCGGCAGTGCAGCAGCAGCTGCAGCAGCTGCAGCACCTGCAGCTGCCACCTTCGGCACCTGCGGCACGAGCAGTTGCGGCAGCCGCACAAGGAGCAGCGGTGAGAGCAGCAACAGCGGCGACCGCAGCAAGCAGCTGCCGTTGCTGCAGGTATGGCCTTCGCTTGTTGTTGTCCCTGCTGTTGTTTTTGCCGCTGCCGATACAGTTTCTGTTGCTGTGCCGTTGCGCACTGATGCTCCTGCTGCTTGCATGCTGCTGCCGTTGCTGGTGCATCTGCTACTGCTGCCGCTGTTGCGCTGCTGCTCATGCGGTGTTGTCGTCATATTGCCTATCTTCGATTCGCAGGCACAAGTCTTAAGTTGCCCTGAGGCGATGCCGGCCAAATCCAAATCCAAGGGAAACCCACCAGCCACTGCGGCAATGTCATGCGACGCGGCGCCCCCAACCAAAAGACATGCGTCGCCCACAGCGGGCCCTGTTAGAAAAGTGGCGGCAAATGCTTGGGATGGTCGGCTACCCCCGAACGACGCACCGCAGGATGCTGAGCCCACCATGCGACACGTGATGCAAGTGGTGCATGACGAACTCCCTTCAGCCCTCCGGTCTGCGGTAGGCGCAGCGAATGCAATGCCAGAGACTCTTTTTGATGTTCAGCCGTTGCAAATCAAGGACACGCTTGCCGATGGGGAGTTGTCGACTTTCAAGCCACCGTGGCAACGCGCTCAGTGTCTCATGGCGATAAAATCGACTGGTTTATATGAAGCAGCTTGCAACCTTTTTTGGCTGGACTGTCGCTCGGCGCATCGGTTGCACTTTGACTTGCCCGTCGCCCGACCTTCTTGGGCCACCGTGCATGAGGTGTTCGAGCGTATGTTCTCTACGAGTGCTTCCGGTTTTGGTGGCGTGACCCCAGGTTCGTCGACCAGGTTGTACTTTCCGGTGACGATCCCTGCTTTCGTTCTTGATGAAAAGCAATTGGATACGGATACGTTCGCAGGGACCTTGCTCTTGGCCAGCGGCCACACGTTGGTGTACTCTTGGTTTTTAGCCATGTGGCATGCGCTCCAAAGCAAGGATCGGCCATGGATGCTGCGCCTTTGGGAGTGCGCCTTGACGGTTTCCGTTCGTGTACGTAGGGTGACGTCGCAGGATCCCAGACCCGTCATCTTGGACTCCTGGAGTTTCTCGGAATCCGTTCAAGTTGCCAAGTTGGCTTGCTCCGATTCCTTCGTGGTTTTTGCAGCAAAAGTGGCGTCGTTCGCAAAACTTTACATTGAGGCGTCCCCGAAAGCAAACCAGGACAGCGTTATCAAGCACTTGGTGTCCCAAGGCGTGCGCTTCAACGGCGCGGCGTTAAATGCCACAATGTACAAGATGGCGAACAGTGTACATGGGGCCTTGGACACACGGTCGCTGGCGCAGGTTCAGATCTTGGAATGGAAGTACGGTCCAGAGTTGTTGTCCACATCGTATAACAAACTCGGACGGCTTGTACAGGTTGCCCAAAAGTCAGCCTGCGCGATCCCGAACTCGTCGATTGATGAGTGCTTGTTGTTCTGCCTGCAAATGATGGATTACTCCGTTGTCACAGGCCTTGTCCGTAGCGCTAAATTCTTCACCATGGACATTGTTGACAAGCAAAAGGATGGGGCTCAGGGATGGTTTGGTATGACTTGTAACAAGTTCAAGTTCTTGCAGTTCATGCGCGGGCCGTTCCTTGCCAACATGCTGGAGTACAACGAAGCCTTCTACAAGACTGCCCGGGATGATGTTTTGCCACAATTCCAGGATCCTGAGTCGGTCTTGAAAGCGTACCCTGTAAAGTCGCTGGAGCACAGTGCCATCGACGAGGATGACGGCTCGAATGCTGATGCTGGCATGACCGCAAATGCACCCAAGCTCAGCCCAGTGGCAATTCAACTTCGGGACCTGTTGTGTTCGGTGTACCGTGGCGAGTTTGATGCATGCTTCAAGCAAGGCAACTTGGAGCAAGCCGCGCGGGATATGTTGGCCTCAACCGCAGAAGGGGACCGGACCCCAATGCAGCCACTTCACCAGGCCTACGATGGGTTGCTGCGATCGGCGGCAACGATGGCTGTCGTTTCTTCAGAACCTGACGCCGTCGGCAATTCACGGGCTTTGCAGAGGGAAGGCTCGGCTGTGAGCGATGATGGAAACGGGGAAATTAGACAGAATTGCTTAAAGCGGGCATCCGTGGAGCGCAAAAAATACGTGCAGTTTGTCGTTGTTCCTCGTTTGGCGAAGTCTGAGTTGGACGCCGCGTTTGCCCGGTCTGGTATCCGCAATGCACAGACAGGCAAAGATTCCCACCGTCTGTTCGTGTGCTGCGCCGACCTGATCGTTGAGCACCCCTCGGAGCCTTGGATTCGCTCGCAAGGTCCTGACGAGAAAACGCTCACGGAGATCGCAGATTGGTTCAAAGAGATGAAGGGCGGTTATGATTGGCTCCTGCTATTCGACGGCCGCAACCGGGAGACTCTGCAGCGCTTGCAAAAGTTGATGCAGGGCCGCCCACACCTCAATGAGTTGACGCTGCTGTTCGTGGGCGGAGGGCGTGCGGAAGTGGGGCGCACTCGCAAAGTGGCATTTGGGGCGAATAATGTCGAAACAGCACTGGTTTTTCCCCCTTGGCCACGGACATCCATGTCCGCCAAACCCAGAACTGCGTTCAATGTGCTCGGTGAGACGAGCACACATGATATTACTTACTCGGGAATCCCCTTCCGTTCTCGGAAAGCAATCCCCAGGATCGCAGAGAAGGACAAGGCAGAGATCGTAGGCATGTCCAGCCCTGCGGGGGTGCCAGAGAATTTGACGCAGGAGTTCTCCAACCCAATATTATTCTGGCAGGAAGCAAAGCCTGTCGAACTCTACGAGCAGTTGCTTGCCGATTTTGACGCTCGGAGTGTCTTCGACGTCAGCCCAGGATCAGGAGCGCTTGCGGAGGCATGCTTACGCCTGGGCATCAGCTATGTTGGCGTGACCACGCGGATGACCCATGCGACTTGGTTGTCCAACGTTTTGGACAGAATGGTTTTGGGCCACATCGTTATGCCAGGACGGCCTTGTTACCAGAAAGACTTTGCAGCCGAGGTGCGAACACACGTTTCTGACATTTTGCGTGCCTTGGAAGAGGCGGAATCCGCCGATGACATTGACATGGATCCTTTCGCCGACCAGTGAAGTTTTCTGGTGGCGTGACTCCGTTCTCGACAAAGCCCATGATTTTCCAGGCCTTCTGAGCCAGGTGCCCGTTGTGAACTGTGACGGCTATGTGACGATCACGCACATGCGCGGTGGTGGAAAAAAATGTGGTTGTCTCAGTTTATGTATGCTCATATGTTTGCATAATAGTATTAAAACAGAAACGGCAGGATTGGTAGAGCGCCAGGTTTGTAGAGGGCGGCGGCGGGGTACTTGGGGCGTGCAGCGGTGGATCATCACATGAAAGCCTTTGTTTGCTCAAGGCAACGCAATGCAGTGCCCAAAGCGAGCGTTGCCTGATGTTTGGGAAGTTTCGGTGCCTGGCCATGTGGCCGCGTTGCTCTCTGGTTGGGGGCCGGAACTGAGTCAGAAGGTCGATCGCGCTTGGCAATGCTGGCGTGACCGCAACCTTGGATCTGTGCGCCCACAGGTACCGACCAGGTGCCCATTAATCGTAGGAACAGATTTCTCAGGAATTGAATCCCCAATCTTCGCCCTCCGCGAGTTAGGCATTCCGTTCCGGCATGCTTTTGCATGTGAATGTCGAGCAGCCCCTCGGGACATCGCTGCTTTGAATTGCCTTGCAGAGTGCACTTTTGCTGACATTCTGAAGCGACGACTGTCTGATGTGCCGCCAGTTCAGTTGTATGTGTCGGGTTTCCCTTGCACCCCATTTAGTATGCTGCACCACGACACAAAACTCTTGCAAGATAAAAACGCCAAGCAATTCCGAGCTTCTGTACGAACCCTTGCCCATGTCAGACCGGCTGTTGCCATCTTCGAAAACGTCCTTGGAGTCAAGCGGGTGTTGTCGAAGGTGACCAAGGCATTGGAGTGCGGAGGAGCCTATCGTGTGGTCCGCTTGGATATGAATCCAGTTCATCTAGGTGAACCACAGAACCGCCCGAGGCTGTACTTTGTTGCAGTGCGCGCAGATGTGGCGATTTGCAATCAAAAGCACATGCAAGAGGCTGCGAGGTTCGTGTGGGAATCACTCCGGGAACGGCGGCCACGGCCTTGCGATTCGCAACTTCTCCCAAGCAACCACCCCCAAGTCATGGCCAAGCATCTGGTGACGCGACGACTCTCACAGACCGGGAAACAAAAGTGGAAGGAACACCATCAAAAGTTTGTGCTCCCACCGTTGATCAAGCCGCCGAGTGCCATTGGTGGCTTGACCTCCGCACTTCCGATGAGTGCGGAACTCGGTTTGACCAGCCCACGGGAGATCGACCATTGGAACCGTTTGCGGCAAGCCTGTTCGCCCGGGACGCCGCTCTGCGTGGACATTACGCAGTCGCTCGGTCGATCTTTTCGTACAGATGGGCGCGTGCCTACGATCACACCGAGCGGAAAGTTTGTTGTGGTGTGCGGATCGGTGCGTCGCCAACTTGTCGGTATCGAAAAATTGATGCTTCAAGGCTTCCCTGTGCAGAGCATGCGATTTCCAAAACACATCACTTCTTCCATGATCGGCGCATGTGCTGGAAATGCGATGCATGTCAAATGCATCGCGGTCGCAATCTTGCTGGGCATGTCATTCGTGGCTGAGATCGCGACTGCGCCACCGCAAGGTGGTGCACCTGGTGGCGTGACCTCTGCTGCGGAGGCCCGAGCCACTAGGAATGTGACAAAGGTACGTGTCGCACACCTTCGTGGTGGCGTGACCCCAAACCTCAAACGACGACGAGTGGAGTCGGCGTCAGCGACGGCATGTGAATCCCTTTTTGGGACTTGAGAAACTTGATAGGCCCCGGCGCGCGCGCGACTTGAGACTTGATAGGCCACACAAGTGCAGAGAAAATGTGTTAGTATCGTGCTGTCGTCGTTGCTTTTGAGGTTTTAGTTGCCACCTGAAAAATGCAGTTTCCCACCTGAAAATTCGCCCCTAATTTCCAGGTGGGAAACGCCATTTTTCAGGTGGGAAACGCCATCCTCCATTAACTTACAGCTGCCTCGAATTCATTATGTAATCAGCGACCATGCAAGGAAGAAGCACTTTGGCTCAAGTACGTGCTGCTCCTGCGATTGCAGCTCTTGCTGCTGCCGACGCTGCTGCTGCTGGTGTTTCTTCTGCTCTTGCTGCTTCAGACGCTACTTCCTTTGCATCGCAGTTGCTGTTGCTGCTGCTGTTGCTGCTGCTATTGCTGCGGCAGCAGCAGCAGCATCAGCAGTAATAGCAACAGTAGTAGCAGCAGCCGCAGAAGTGATAGTAGTGAATCAGTGGTGGTAGCAACAGTAGCGAACTCCGCTGTTGTCATACAGACCTCACAGCTCCGACGGCTCGGGCAACCCTAGCATGGGCGAGCACGAGCATGTCTCGCTGACCAAATATTATCAAGCCAATGATCGCCTCGTACGAAATATGTTTTAAAACACAG
>RGDT01000194.1 GCA_009918525.1 Planctomycetia bacterium | reverse complement strand
CGCAATCCGCGTCGGCCTCCGGATTAACGCCGGCATCCGAGCATAGGTCAAGAATTGCCGTGTAAAATTCGCCGCTCGATCTGATAGTTGCACAATATTCGCAAAGAACTCGCGCAGAACCGGCGGAACCTCTGGTTCACGCATTCCTAGCGAAGCATAGCCATTAATCCCCGTCAACAGATTATTGAACTCATGAGCAATACCGCTCGCGATCTTCCCAAGTGATTGCATCTTCTGCGTTTGCAGATATTGCTGCTGAAGTTTTTTATGCTCAGTTATGTCGCGCTGAATACACACGAAATGCGTCATGCGTCCCTGACGGTCGAGAACCGGCGAGATCGTCATCGAATTATCGCGCAGTGCTCCATCTTTCCGGCGATTGGTCAATTCACCTTGCCAGCTCTGACGATTCAAAATGGTTTGCCACATCTGCCGGTAGAATTCCGACTCGTGCTTGCCGCTTTTGAACAGTCGCGGCGTTTGTCCGAGTAATTCGCCGCGATTATAGCCCGTCTGAGCCTCCAATGCAGGGTTGACTTCGACGATTACCCCTTGCAAATCCGTGATGAGTATTCCATCGCGTGCGGCTTCCATCGATTGTGCGAGTAGCCGATTGACTTGCTCCAACCGGTGCCGGTGAATCGCCTCTTCCACACGGCGGGGCAATTCCTCCAGAAATTCGAGATGCGAATCCTTGACGACATAATCCTGCGCCCCAGCTTGAAGGGCACGAGTAGCGACTTGCTCGTCGCCACGAGCCGTCACCACCAACACGGGTATCAAGATGGCCGCTTCGGAAAGACACTTGAGCAGTTCCAGTCCGGTCATATCGGGCAACTGCTGATCGAGCAGGACCAGATCAAAAGGCGATTGGTGTAGGATGTTCATCGCCTCGGCGGCTGTACGGCATCGCTTTACATGATGACTGGCCCGCTCTAGTTTCCTGCGGATCAATAGCGCGATATGGTCATCGTCTTCGATCACAAACAGGTTGAGTGGTTCGCTCATCGGCTTTCACTAGGTACGAGAAAAGTGATCGACGTCCCACAACCGGATCGGACCTCCAAGCGGCCGCCCCACAAACGAACGGCCTGCCGTATCAGGAAGAAGCCCAACCCCGCCCCACGCGTCCCAGTACGCCGACCGGCGACAAACGGTTGCAACAAAAGGGGGCGGTCGGCATCGCTCAGACCGATACCGTCATCCGACACCGACACCCAACATCCCCCCTGGGCCGATTCTACACCTAGCACGACATTTCCCGCACGATCCGCCGGAATAGCCCGAACCGCGTTCGCAACGAGTTCGGTCAGTACCCGATACAACAATTGTGCCCCCACACTGGCCGCGACCTCTTCGCCCCTCACGGAAATGGCAATATCCATCCTCCGTGAGAAAGCTCTACCCCAGAAAGCGGCGTCCTCCAGCACGGGACGGACGGAGATAAGCTCTCCGCGAAGCGGTTCGCGCAACCAGCGTCCGATCTCCGCCACCCGCCGCGACACCATGTCCGTTTGCAGGGTCAAGTCCGCCAATTGCTTGAGAATCGCACCCCCTTCAGGTCCGAGTCTTTCGCTCTCCTCTTCGGCCACCAGTCGAGCCAATCCCTGAATGGCCACCAGCTGATTTAGTAACTCGTGTCCGACATAGGATTGAAACAGAGTAACCAGCTCATCGGGAGTTTGACCGAGCTGGAGAGAGCCTGGGGGAAAAGGGGGGCTTTCCCTCTCACGTACAGCATCGCTCCCCGTGTAATCCAGAAGCAGTTCCATACCAAAAGCGTAGCATCTCCCGGCGGAAGATGCGGCCGAAGACTACTATTGGGGATTGATCCCAATCCCTGATGCGGGGTAGAGTGACTCTAACCGAGGGGAGGTTGATTCATGGAACTGATCTCGCAGGGATTGCAACTGCTTCGCGATCTCGAGCCTCAGCTAACCGGCTTGGTCAACGGCAACTCGACGTTGTTCTATGTCGTTCTGTTCGCCATCATTTTCGCCGAGACGGGCCTGGTATTCGCACCGTTCTTACCTGGCGATTCGTTGCTATTCATCGTCGGCGTTATAGCCGCCAAGACCGGAGTGATATCGCTGCCATTCCTGCTGATTCTGCTGATCGTGGCGGCAGTGCTGGGAGATGCGGTGAATTATGCGATAGGGTCCAAGCTAGGCCCGGCGGTGTTTCAGTACGAAAAATCGTGGCTCTTAAACAAGAACCATCTCCTCAAAGCGCAAGAGTTTTATGAGCGTTATGGAGCCAAGACCATCATTCTCGCGCGGTTTGTACCGATCGTGCGAACCTTTGCTCCGTTCGTGGCTGGGATCGGCCGAATGAGCTACACCCGATTCGCATTCTACAACGTATTAGGCGGAGCGGTATGGGTGCTGATCTGCGTGTTAGCGGGGTACTTCCTGGCGGAAAACGAATGGGTCAAGCAACGATTCGAGATTGTCGTCCTAGCGATAGTTTTCGTGAGCGTACTGCCGATGCTCTTTGAATTGGCAATGGTTTCATGGGGTAAGAAAGAGGAAAACAAGCCAGCGAAACCAGCGACGAGCGAAGCGGCTTAAAGAGTTGTGCAGGGCCGTCGCTGGCGTTTCCGGCTCTGCCGGCACTTTCGGAGCCGGAAGCGTCAGCGACGGCATATCTCTGGAAGAAACTTCCGAACACGTAAGAAAGCAAGGAAAGGGAGTTTCTTCAAATCTTCACACGATCTCTAGACTTTTCTTCACACAGCGGGTTAGAATGCTATTGTCTGGCTGTAATTTGTCGTTTAGACTATTCAACTCGCTTCGGAGTGACGAAGCGTTTGTTTGACTAGGATCCACCATGATTCGGATGAATCGTCCTGCACTTTGTTTTCGGGATCTTGAGACTTGACAGCCAATCGATGGCGTATCAAGTCTCATCTGTCTTGTTTCTCCGCACAATCGCTGAGTTCTCCGAACTGACAACCGTTTAATCACCGTACCGCTCTTGGGCCTGGCACTGTGCCCGTTCCTCAAGTCGGTAATTTCCCCTGGCACAGGAGTCGAGCTGAGGCTTGCCTCGGCCCCCCACCATGCTCGAGAAACTTCGTAACATCGGTATCATCGCTCACGTAGACGCCGGCAAAACCACTACGACCGAGCGTATCCTCTACTACAGCGGTTCCAAACATAAAGTCGGTGACGTAGATACCGGCGATACCACCACGGACTTCGACCCACTCGAAAAAGCCAAAGGTATTACGATTAACTCGGCTGCCGTCACCATCGAATGGGGCGATACGCAAATCACCCTGATCGACACGCCCGGCCACGTCGATTTCACTGCCGAAGTGGAACGCTCGCTGCGTGTTCTCGACGGCGCGGTGGGCGTCTTCTGCGCCGTAGGTGGCGTCGAAGTCCAATCCGAGAAGGTTTGGTTCCAGGCCAACTCGTACAAAGTCCCTCGCTTGGCCTATGTCAACAAACTCGACCGCATGGGCGCGAACTTTTTCGGCTGCATCGACCAGATGAAGCAAAAATTGCGCGTTGTTCCGGCCATCGTCGCACTGCCCGTTGGGCTGTCGGGTGAATTCAAGGGCATCATCGACCTGTTGGAAATGAAGTTCATCGAACGCGACCTCACCGACAAAACCAACAAGGCGTTCAGTCTCATAGAGATCCCCGACTCCCACAAAGAAGAGGCGGCCCAGTACCGTGCTGCCTTGCTCGACACGGTCTCGATGGTTGACGACCACATCATGGAACTCATGATGGAGGAGAAACCCATTCCGAACGAGATGATCCGCAAAGCATTGCGTAAAGGAACCCTAGAAGGCAAATTTACTCCCATTTTCTGTGGTTCGTCCAAAATGTTCCACGGCGTGCAACTTCTGCTCGACGGCGTCGTCGATTATTTGCCATCTCCCGCCGAGCGTCCCCCAGTCGAGGGAGGAATTCCGCGTTCCAAAGAGCGAACCTTACGCAAACCCGATCCCAAGGAACCCTTCGCCGGGCTAGCTTTCAAAACCGTCACTGAGCCGACGGGTGATCTCGTCTATACCCGAATCTATTCCGGTCAGTTGCGACCGAAGGACGAGATCATGAACACGGCGACCGGTAAATCGGAGCGAGTGGCTCGTATTCTCCGCATGATGGGCGACTTGTCGCCGTGGTGGGCCTGAAGCAGACTTTCACAGGCCACACGCTCTGCGATATGGAAAAACGTCTGGTACTTGAGGAAATCAAGTTCCCCGATCCGGTTATTGCGCAAGCGATCATCCCAGACAAAACGACGGACGAAACCAAACTGGCCGACGCCTTGGCCAAGATCGTCCGCGACGATCCGACCCTCAAGTTCCGCACTGACCCGGAAACGAAGCAGCTTATCCTTTCCGGCATGGGCGAGCTACACCTGGAAATTTCCGTCGAAAAGCTCATGCGTAACCCCGGCGTTAAGGTCACCACCGGTAAGCCAATGGTCGCGTATCGCCAGACAATCAGCAAGCCGGTTCAGATCGAAACCCGCTACATCAAACAGACCGGCGGTAGCGGTAAATTCGCGGTCATCTATTGCGAATTCGAGCCGTTGACCAAGGAGAAAACCGAAGAGTGGAAAGCCAAGATGGAGGAAGAGGGCGATAAGCCCGATCCGAACAACATCTACTTCGTTGACAAGATCGTCGGCGGTGTGGTGCCTCGCGAGTTCATCCCCAGCGTCGAGGCCGGTTACCGCGACGCGACAAAGAAGGGCGCGAAGTACGGGTTCCCCTGCGTTGATATCGTTTGCACGCTGTCCGACGGCAAGTATCACGATGTCGATAGCTCGCAGGACGCCTTCAAATTGGCAGCGATGGAATGCACCCGCGATGCTCAGGCTAAAGCCGGAATCACCCTATTAGAGCCGATCATGAAGGTGATGGTGGTGGCTCCTGAAAGGTACCAGGGTACCCTGGCCGGCGACGTCAACCGTCGTCGCGGCGTGATAGAAAACATGACCAGCGACGGTGGCCGATGCCAGATTTTCGCGTTCATCCCACTAGCGCAGTTATTTGGCTACACGTCGGATTTGCGAAACGCCACGAGCGGCACAGCGTCGTTCACGATGGAGCCGAGCCACTATGCTCCCGTGAAGGAAGAACTTGCCGACCTCCGCAAGCCGGACCAGAAGTGACCGAATAAATTTGCGGTGAATTTCTGTTGCTAATACCGACCCGGAGGGACACATTTCCGATGTGACTTTCCGGGTTGAGTTGTGTTTGAACCGAGCTTATTTCTTTTCCTTCTCGGGCCGCACGATAACGGGCCGATCCGCTCCAGCGTTCGCATCCTTGGCATTTTTGCCGCGTTCGTGTTCACTGCTGCAACCGGTAGCAAAGACAACCACAAGAATGAGAATAAATAGCCGCATGGTATGGTTCCTAATGGGGCTAAGAAAGAGATAAGGGGGTTGAAAGAAGAAGAGGGCCGACCTCACCACCGAGGCCGACCCTCTTTGGATCAGCAATTTGATACCGAATCCAATTACTTATCCTTTTTCTCTTCCTTCTTATCCTTAGCCGGAGCCGGAGCCGGCTTCTTCTCTTCGCCGCAGCCGACGGTCAGGGTCAGCAGAAAAGCTGCGGCCAATAGCGCGGTGAGAATCTTCTTCATGACGTAACTTCCTATCAGGGTTGTAAGAAACCAGAACGAACAAATCCGTGTATAACCGTCAGAACGCTCCAGACTGTTGCAGTCTGGAGCAAGGCAACCGGAAGAATCCGATTACTTCTTATCTTCCTTCTTAGCCTCTTCCTTCTTAGGCTCTTCCTTCTTGTCTTCCTTCTTAGGCTCTTCCTTCTTGGGTTCTTCCTTCTTGGGCTCTTCCTTCTTGGCTGCATCCTTCTTGTCCTTCGCCGGAGCCGGGGTCGGCTTCTTCTCTTCGCCGCAGCCGACGGTGAAGGTCAACAGGAAAGCAGCGGCCAGGAGGGAGGTCAGGATCTTCTTCATCACAGTTCTTCCTTATCAGGGTTGCAGGGAACAAAAAACCAGTTCATAGATATCAACAATTAGCACAGAAGACACATCAAGTGAGGATTATCGTAAACGGGTTAATCCGATTACTTCTTGTCTTCCTTCTTGGGTGCATCCTTCTTAGGTTCTTCCTTCTTGGGTTCTTCCTTCTTGGGTTCTTCCTTCTTGGGTTCTTCCTTCTTAGGCTCTTCCTTCTTGGGTTCTTCCTTCTTAGGCTCTTCCTTCTTGGGTTCTTCCTTCTTAGGCTCTTCCTTCTTACCTTCCTTCTTGGGTTCTTCCTTCTTACCTTCCTTCGCCTTCTTATCCTTGGCCGGAGGAGGAGTATCTTGGCAGCCGATGGTCAGGCCGATCAGGCCGACGGCGACGAGCAGAGCGAGCAACTTCTTCAGCATGGAGAAATCGTCCTTTCACAATTTCAACGGCGGAATCCGCCTCAGACCTTACCCCCACTGGCTGGTCCTATGCTGGTAGATGCGCAAGATCTCTTCTTATTCCCAAGATTGTCGGAAAATCTCTGCCGACATACATTCCGCTAGCTGACTTTCTTCCTTTGCGATATGCTGACCCTGTGTTTTGATGACAATTCACGGCCGGGTTGGGAATAAAATTGCCTCGGCTGACTCCAGATAGATAGAGGGACGCGCGACGTCATGAGACCCGGAAGTCCTACGGTAGTGCAGCGATTGGTCGAGGATTATTATTCCTCGTTATACCGCTTCGCGTATCGTCTGACTGGATCGAGCGCCGACGCAGAAGACCTCACCCAAGAGACGTATTGCAAGGCCCAAGGGAACTTAGCCCAATTGCGCGACCCGACTAAATCGCGAAGTTGGTTGTTCTCCATCCTACGCAATGCGTATCTACACCGAATCCGCGCCGACCAACTACAGGGGTGCGTCCCCCTAGAACTGGCTGGCGAAATCGCGGAGACTCTGCCCGAACCGTTACCCCCGATTGATTCGGAGCAACTGCAACAGGCGCTGAACGAGCTTCCGGAAGTGTACCGCACCCCTCTAATCCTGTTTTATTTCGAGGACTTTGGCTATCGCGATATTGCCGAGCAGATGGATCTGCCTATTGGGACCGTTATGTCCCGACTCGCGCGGGCCAAAGCCCACCTCCGAACCCGGCTCGTTTCCGGCGAGGTGGTGGCGCATAATGGTTGCACGTCACGGAGGGCCAGCGATGGATTGTAAAACGGCTCGCCTGTTACTCTGCTTTCCTCCGTCCGGCGCGGATGCCCTTAACGGCCCGGAATCCGCTTCCTTGCGCGATCATCTGGCCGTTTGCCCAGATTGTGACATGGCATATCGTGCCGAGACGCGTCTTGATGCACATGTTGGGCGTGTGGTGCGTGATGTGCCTTTACCCAGTGGACTGAAGGAACGCTTGCTCTCACGTTTGGCTGCCGATCGCGCCGACCAGCTTCGCAAGTTCGTTTTTCGCACGATCCGCACCGCAGCAGTCGCGGCAAGCGTCCTGCTGCTCGCCTGGAGCGTGTGGTACCTTACTCGGACTGGGCCACATATCGACGCCGCCGCCGTTCACCTGGCCTGGAATGTTGCACGCCCCACGAACCCAGAGACGGTGGAAAATGCGTTCCAAGCCATGGGATATCGCCATTGTGCTCCAGAATTCGTCAACTACGCCTACCCTTGCGTGATCGGCGAAGGTGAACTACCCGGCTATCCAGGTCGAAAGGCCCCCCGACTGATTTTTATTGGCCCTCGCGAACATGCCGTTTTGATTGCCGTCAACAAAAGCGACTTGCTTCCCGAAGCCATTCCCGAAGTTGAAAAAATCAAGCGAATTCGCAATATTGACGAGCTCATCAACAAAAGTACAAGGGAAATGAGGATGATTCAAGACACCATACGACATCTCCAACAAACTCAGGACGCTATCAAAAATCAACCCACGTCCACGGAGAAGCGCGTCTTTGTGCGCAAGTGTCCAGTTTCAGCGTGTCGC
>RGDT01000193.1 GCA_009918525.1 Planctomycetia bacterium | reverse complement strand
GGGAGGCCGAGGAGCCTGATTTCCTGAATCAGATTGAGTGCTTCATTGAGGTGTCGAGCCGGCAGCGTATCGATGCTCAACGCCCATCGCCCCGTATTTCCCCTCCGTGCCGACAATCCGTCCTGGTCGGTCTTCGATTGGTGCGATCAGTGCCACCGAAAAAAAGGGCTAGTGGTTTGGCCTGACCTGCCCCGACTTACCGAAGCACATCCACAAGGCGAAGCTCTGGCCGCTTTGGTCGCTCGGAAGATTGACGCGGTTGAGGTTTGCTCGGCCGAATCGCTCGACCTCTATCATCGGTTGTTAAATGCTGGATTGCGTCCGGCTCTGGTTGGGGCCAGCGGTCGCGAGGGACCCGAGACCCGAGTGGGGGTCGTGCGTACCTATGCTCAATTACTACCGGACCAGGAAAAAGGATTGGCATCGTGGATGGAGGCCATTCGCGCGGGTCGGACGTTCGTAAGCACCGGTCCGTTGTTAGCGATCACCGCCGTGCCCGGTCGTGTGTGGCGGTTGCGTGCGGAATCCGTGTTAGCCGAACAGGTGGAGATTCTCGCGAACGGTCGGGCTATCGCGACCGGAACCAGCACAGTCGAGGTCGAATACGTACCGATGGGAACCACCTGGTTCGCCGCACGTTGCGAGGGGCAAAGTGGGTTTGCCCACACGAGCGCGACGTGGGCGGATTTGCCGGGCCTTCCGTGGCGTGGAAACCTTGACCGTGGGTTTCTCACGGCACTAGAAGCCACATCGGGCCGGATCGAAAGGCCTGATGTGCGCAGTCATCTGGAGGATGCCCGTCGTTACCTCAAGGGAGTCGGGGCATGAGGAAATTACCTCCGCGTTTGTTATTGATGTTCTCGATTCCCTTGGTGCTAATTCTGTTTGGTACGCTGGGTTACTATTTTATCGAAGACGATTATTCTCTCTTCGATGCCCTCTACATGACTGTTATTACCATCACAACGGTCGGTTATGGTGAAACCCATCCTCTGACGACCTATGGCCGCATTTTCACAATAGTTTTGTTATTAGTCGGTGTATTTTCAGTGTTCTACGCAGCGACAGAAATTGTTCGTGGGGTCGTGTCCGGCGAGGTGCAAGAACATTTTGGGAGGCAACGTATGGTCAGGGCACTGGCCGCATTGAAAAATCACTTGATAGTGTGCGGTTATGGCCGGATGGGCAAGCATGTCTGTCGGGAGTTTGCACGACAGAGAATTCCGTTTGTCGTTGTAGATCGTTCAGCTGACTTTCAGACCGGGTTTGATATTCCCGGCGGAATTGCGTTGGCGGGGGATGCGACCCGCGACGAGATCTTGAAAGAGGCAGGGGTTGATCGCGCCCGTGCCCTGGTGACGGTGGTACCGCATGACGCCGAGAACTTGTACGTCACTATGAGCGCTCGGTTGCTGAACAGTAAGTTGTATATCGTCGCACGGGCAGAGACCGATGAGGCAGAACGCAAATTGATGCGAGCCGGAGCAGATCGTGTAATCGCCCCGTATGCACTGGGAGGTTCGCGAATCGCTCAAGCGGTGATGAGGCCTACAGTATTGGAGTTTATCGACCTTGCCACCCGAACGGAGCATCTGGAGTTACAAATCGAACAGACAATCATCAACGTGGGCAGCCCATTGATCGGTGCTAGCCTGATGAATAGTAAACTCAGACAAGACCTTGGGCTAATCATTGTCGCCATCAAAAAATCAAACGGCACGATGGCATATACGCCGCCGCCGGAAACGATTTTACAGACGGGCGACACTCTGATCGCGCTAGGAAGGCGCGATCAATTGGATAATCTCGAGCAGTTGGCCAAAGGTTAATCGCGTTTTTTCATCGACAAAGCGAGAGCCAACCACGTCCGGAACGCTTCAACAACGCTTCGGCACCGGTCGGCCCGTCGGAACCAATAGGATAAGACTCGGGTGAGCGTTCGGTGGAGACTTGTACGAACGGGTCCACAATAGCCCAAGCTCGCTCGATTTCATCACTCCGCATGAACAGCGACGCATCGCCATTCAATGCGTCGAGCAGGAGGCGTTCATAGGCTTCGGGGATCGGGTGATCGGGATATGCGTCCTTGTAAGAAAACTCCAAATCGGTCGGGCGTAGGTCCGTTGTCGGAGTATCAGGAACTTTACTTTGAAAGTTGATGTGGATGCCTTCATCGGGCTGCACGCGGATCGACAGTCGATTGCACTGCAATTCCTGATCAGGCGGTAGCTTGAACATCAAGTGCGGTGGGCAACGAAATTGCACGACAATCTCGCTCATTCGTCGTCGCATCGCCTTTCCAGTGCGAAGGTAGAAAGGCACGCCACGCCAGCGCCAATTTTCGACACTCAATTCAAGTGCGGCATAAGTGGGCGTACGCGATTCCGGCGCGACTCCTTTTTCGCGATGATAACCCTCGTACTGCCCGACACGCAGCGCGTCACGGGCTTCTGCCAGCGATCGAATCGCGATCGAGTCAAGAACTTTGAGCTTCTCATTACGCAAAGCGGTTGCCTCGAATCGCGACGGGCTTTCCATCGCGATGAATGTCAGCAACATCAATAAATGATTTTGCATCATATCGCGAAGTACGCCGGAATTATCGTAGTAATCGCCACGCGAGCCGACTTTCACCGCCTCGCTCACAGTGATTTGAACGTGGTCGACATAGTTATTGTTCCACAACGGCTCAAACAATGTGTTGGCGAATCGAAACACAAGGATATTTTGAACGGTTTCCTTCCCCAGATAATGGTCGATTCGGTATATCTGCGACTCCTCAAAGTGCCGAGCAAGGGTGGCATTAAAAGCCTTGGCGGACGACTGATCTTTCCCGAATGGTTTTTCGACAATCAGCCGTCGCCAGGATTCCCCCAGCGAACGAGTCATGCCTGCGGTTCCCAGTCCATCGACAACAGGAGCATAGAGGTCCGGTGACACCGATAGATAATAGAGGCGGCGGCCCGCTGAGGGAGTTGGAGAGACGTTTCCTCCCGGAATCGCAGAGGCGGATGGGCTTCTCCCGTCCGCGGGATCTTCCAAAAGCCTCAATTTCTCTTCGACCGCGATTGGGCGTGAGGCATCAGCGGCAACGTAGTGTAGTCGTTGGGCAAACTCGCGCCAAGAAGTTTCGTCCCATTCATTGCTGACGAACTCACGAGCCGATGTAGCGAGACGATCCCGGAAGCCGTCATCACTCAAGGGACTACGAGAAACCCCAAGAACCTGCAGTTCGTCCGGTAGTCGTTTTTTTCGATAAAGGTGATAAAGCGAAGGGACGAGTTTCCGGGCTGTTAAGTCGCCAGAAGCTCCGAAGATTATCAAAGTCATAGGTATTGACATGATCCGATTGCTCTGATTCTAGAGTTTGTTACTACAATTTATAGTGTGCTCTCGATCATGCGGAGTCTTCATGAGCCAGCTCTTCCGCCCGGGCGTTCTGATCGTACTATCGCTGCTGCTTGTCGCTGCCGCGATGTGTCTTGTGTTGATGCCCGACGTCGGTCAAGGAAGTCCTCGTCCCCTCAGCGTGCCAAGCGGTAGCCATGAAATAGCCTGGCTGCATCCAGCTACTAATGTGACCAGTTGGGAGCGTTTGGTGCAAGCGATGAAGCGAGCAACCCAGAGCTTGTCCCCGGAACATCCAGAACTGCAGTTGATCGTGGCATCGTCGTCTCGTGAATCCATTCCTGAAGTCACACTCAAATATAAGGGCGGATCGCTACTTTTTCGCTGGTATAAGCTCACCAGTAGTTGGTCTGCTCAAGCATGGGTCGAATCATTGCTTACTCGTCATCCGCCTCCTTTAGCCGTGCTTTCAGGCAGTACCACGGAATTAGCGGTAAAGGTCGCGAGCCAGCTAAAAGCTCATTCCACATCCCTAGCCGAGGAACGTCGTCCCCTCTTGGTCTTGACCACAGCGACTGCCACAGCCTACACCATCGAACAACGCGATGTCCTCCAGAACAACGCCATAAAGCTGGAAAAAATTTATCCGGGACGAACTTTTCGCTTCTGCTTTAACAACCGACAAATGGCCCGAGCCGTCAGCCATTTCATTTGGAGTCAGTTCGATCTACAGCCCGATCGTGGACCGGTTTTCGCCTTGAAGTGGGAAGATGATGCCTATTCCCGTGATCTCTATCTCGCCTACTGCAACGAGATCGAGGACCGCGAACGCGACAGTGCGTTCCTCCTTGCGCGGCTTTCCATGCAACCCTTCCACTACCAGCCGTTCGCCTGGGGCAGCCTGTCCGCGGGGTTTCGCCAGGAAGTTCCTGTACCGCTACGAATCGCTTCGAGTGTGGGCGGCACTCTGACCTCCAACACCCATGAGGCTCGTACGGTAGACCTACTTCTTCAGACAACCGCCGTAATGAAGGCAGCATCCACGATGCCACAAAGGCCCTTGATCGCGATGACGGGTCAGGTGGGACCGACCCGGCGTTTCCTTCGCGATCTAGCGCGTTCTTCGCCCCTGTTGGCCCGTCGGTTCGTGGTGGCCTCCGGCGACGCGATCTCGTTTGACCATGTCTATCGCGACCGTCGTGTCTCCTGGCCCATCCAAGATTTACCGTTCGTCCTCGTCTTTTTTTGCCATCGCAATCCGGTTGAAGAAAGAGCGGGCTTCGTGCGCGAAAACGAACCCGGTAGCGGCCCCCGTCAATCGAGCGGTACAGAGTCATTGCAACTCTACCAGGATATTATCGAGGCTCTGGCTTTGTCCGCGCCTGGCTGTACAAGTGCCGACGATCTAAAAGAGCGGTTGCTTCAGTTGCGCGTTGTCGAGAGGCGGCTAACCATCGAAGGACGCGGTGTCCCGTTATTTGGCGAGGATGGCCAGCGAAATGATCGCACGGGAGAGCATGTGGTTTGTGTAAGGCCGCTATTCGTTGAAGATCGGTCCCTGCCCGAGTCGGTAATCGAGGTTTGGCAATGGAACGTTGACGGTGGTTGGACCAAAGCCGCCGACCCTATTATTGCTGATTATCACGGATCGGGAGCCCGTCGATGATCGACCATAACTCTGCGGATGACTTCACAGCCAATCAGGCGGCCAGCGACATACCGCTCAAGGAGAAAGCCCAGACAGGGGAGAGTATCACTCCTCCACACCGAAGCACATCCAGTAAACACACTGACTCGCATTCTCGCCTTCTTTTTTGGCGTTATGCCCAGGCTCTTATCGCTCCGCTGGCGATCTGGGTGTTATTAGCCGGTGTTCTCATCTGGCTCAATACCGATGACCGTTACGACCAGGCCGCTCTGCATGAATGGCTCGAAGAAGCCCGAAATCCCGAAACGACACTCCCCGAGTTTGCCCTTCAATACGTTCAAGGAGTTCGTGAATATGCCCAATTCCGTTTCGATAAGCCTAATGGCGCTGAGGCACTCGACGCCATCAATGCTCAAATCAGGGCCCATGTGAAACGAGAGGAAATGAGCGAACATCTTCGCTCCTTGGGCGAACCGGCCACAAAAATATATCCCGGCATGCTTGTGCTTTTCCCGATTGTCTATCGGCTCGAGGTTCGTTTATTGCCGCATGTCTGGGAAGGTGTCGCAATTGAAGAGGCAGACGACGGAGCATTCCTCACCCAATCCATCGTCTGGGATTCCGGGCAAGAACCCGATCAGCAGCGGTTTCAAAAGGCTGTATTTCCCTTACGTGCCCGTTTTCGCATCGAGCCGGGAAAGTCAGCCTCCGCAGACCCAACCCCTCGGGTCGTTGGAAATGTGCCCCTGGTAGATATTGCAGAAGTCGAAATCCATTATCAATTACATGCCTGGAACAAGAGACAACGGGACGAACAGTGGCGTAGCCGGGGCCTGATTCTACTCGTCCTTTTGGGTGCTGCGGCAACGGCCTTGGGGCTAGCCTGGGTCAAGTCCACACACGACATTGAAACCCGCGAAGAACAAGAGCGGAGGCTCGCCCAGGTCCAACTCGACCAGGCTGAACGTCAATTACTTCAGGAAACCGCTCGACATGCCGAAACCGAGCGTCAGCTGCTCGAACAACGATTAGCCACGCAGGAGGCCCGACGAAAAGCCTTGGAGTTAGAGACAAATTTAGTTGCTAACATCGGCATTATGGCCGGTTCCTATGCCCACAATATCAAGAACCTGCTCGTTCGCCCGAATGATTTACTCCGCCGTTGCCGTGAGACTCAAGACACAAGACCAGAAGTGAAGCAGATGCTCAAAGAAGTTGAACAGACACTGGGGCTGGTAACGGATCGACTGCATCAGATTTTGACGACCGTGCGACGCGATCCTTCGCAAGCCAAAACGGATAGAATCGACCTTAACGAGTTGGCACAGGGTATAGGGCAGACGTGGGGCGAGGTCGCGGCGGATCGCTGGCAACTGGACCTGATCATCCAACCGGCGGAACAACCAACACGGATCGAGGGCGATTGGTCGCATCTGCAACAGGCAGTCGAAAATCTCTTGTTTAATGCCCGTGATGCGACTTTCGAGCGACGAAACCAGCTTCGCGAAGCCGCTCGCCGCGATTCATCGGCTAATCGGAAACAAGCCCTACTCGAAGCGGCATCCTGGCGAGGGTGTGTGGTGGTGAAGGTTGGTCCCGGCCCGATTTTGGAAGTGTCGGACAACGGGGCGGGAATGAGTGAAACGGTTCGTGAGAGATGTACTGAAACGCACTTTACTACCAAACGCGACAACGCTCTATATGAGGGTTTATCGACGGGGATGGGATTGGGATTGTCCTTCGTGGCATCGATTCTGGAAAATCATCGGGGAAGGTTGGGCATCGAATCGCAGCTCGGACGGGGTACCACGTTCCAACTACGATTCCCGCAATCTCAGGAGAGTGCCGATGACGGACGCGCCTCAACGAACTAGCGTTTGTGTTTTCTGTGGATCGTCCGCCGGCATTGATCCGGTTTATGTCGAGGCGGCACGGTTGTTGGGCGGACAAATGGCCGCTCGTCGCATTCAGCTCGTCTATGGCGCGGGTGACGTCGGCCTAATGGGGGTTGTCGCTGATGCGGCTCTCGCAGCGGGTGGGCAGGTAATTGGCTATATTCCGCAGTCTTTGGTTGATCGCGAAGTTGCTCATGAGGGATTGACCGAGTTATACGTCGTCGAAACGATGCACCAACGCAAAGCCATGATGGCCGACCGAGCGACGGCGTTTCTCGCCTTGCCGGGGGGATTCGGCACGGCCGACGAACTCTTCGAGATCCTCACCTGGGCGCAGCTGGGTATCCACGAAAAGCCAATCGGATTGGCGAACATCAACGGATTCTTCGATCCTTTGCTCAGTTGGCTCGAACGTGCGACCCGTGACGGCTTCCTACGGCTCAAGCACCGACAACTGCTGCTGGTTGACAGTGACCCGATCCAATTACTTGACCGGGTTTTGAATGCTCCCACGGTTGCATCGAGCGACAAATGGGTACGACCAGACCAACGCTGAACGATGCTCAACTAATCCAGGTCGGTTCCCAGCCTTTGCGATAACTCTTCTTGACGAGTGCCCCCGCCGTCGTTGACCCACTGAGGTTAGTTGTCTCCGCGTTCCATTCCAGCCGGGTCCCTGGTGTACGGACAGCGATTGCTCCGAGCAACACTGTTTCCGTCAGATTGCCCGAATAACCGAAATGTGATCCCGTTGTTCCTATGCCACGACAGGCGTCCGCCCATCCGACATAATGATCGGTACCTGGTAGCATCTCGATTTTTTTGCCGGCGAACGCTTCTTCGGGGTACAGTTTGGGGGCAGCGACATGAGGAATCAACAGCGTGCCCTTTTCGCCGATTAGCACCGATCCTGAGCCTGGTAAATTGATTCCCACAGGTAGACCGTGTGTATCGGCTTTGGGAAAATGCCCTTGGCCGTCGTACCATGTCAGTTTGAGTGATTTACCTGCCGTAAAGCGGGTGGCGGGGAACTCATAGACAACCTTAGCTCGCTTGGACCATACCTCGCGATTCAGCTTTGGCGCCTCG
>RGDT01000192.1 GCA_009918525.1 Planctomycetia bacterium | reverse complement strand
GCAAGTCGCTGGCTCATTATCATTGCTTATTAATAGAAGCTATGGTAAAATAAAATTTAATAGCGTTCCATTCACCAAAATTTTGCGCACATGTTCAACTTTAGCGACAAGACAAATAATTCTGAGGCTCTGCGCACCCCTTTCGATCCTAATTCGTCCACGACTCCGGTGCTGAATTCTTTAGGTCGTTTTGCGATTCGCCGTATGCTGGGCGAAGGGGCGTTCGGGCGGGTTTATGAAGCCGACGACCCTTTGCTACGGCGACGAGTGGCCCTGAAGGTCGCCAAAATCGAGCAACGAGACGGTGTCGAGATGATTGCCCGCTTTCAACGCGAAGCGCGGGCTGCGGCCAATCTCATGCACCCCCATATTGTTGCTATTTACGACAGTGGCGAGGAGTCCGGCCAACATTACATCGCTTATGCCTTTGTGGAGGGCAAGCCTCTCAGCGCTGCGATCCAGTCCGGCAAGCCTTTTCCGTTTACGCAGGCGGTCTACCTGGTACGCAAGATGGCCGAGGCTCTGGCGTATGCCCATCGACAAGGCGTGATTCATCGCGACGTGAAGCCGGATAATGTGATGGTGCGCGAAGACGGCGAACCAATGCTAATGGATTTCGGCCTTGCCGTCATTCGTCAGGAAAACAGGACGTTGACCCGGACGGGTGAGTTTATGGGGACGCCGCAGTATGCCGCCCCGGAACAATGGCGCGGCCAGGCAAGTCCGGCCAGCGATCAATATAGCCTGGGAATTTTATTTTACGAGTTGCTCGCAGGGTGTCGGCCATTCGATGGAGCTTGGATCGAGTTCTACCGTCTGTTGCACACGGAGCAGATTCCCGCGTCGCCGCGCACGTTGCGTCCTGATTTGCCGCGCGATCTGGAAACGATTGTTTTGAAGTGCCTGGAAAAGGAAGAGGCTCGGCGATACGCCAATTGTCAAGCGTTGGCCGACGATTTACGTCGATGGCAAGAAGGGCAACCCGTGACGGCCCGCCGTCCGGGGGTTGCGGAACGCCTGGCACGTTGGGCCCGGCGAAACCCCGTGGTCGCCGCGTTGAGTGTGGCCGTGATGCTGACACTGATCCTGGGGACGGTGGTCTCCGTGATACTGGCCCGAGATGCTGCGCATCAGGCCGAAACCGCTCGTCAAGCCGAGGCCGAGGCACGCTGGCAAAAGGAGCGCGCCCAGCAACAGGCCGTAGAGGCACGCAAAGACTATGATCTTGCTTTCGATAGTTTGAATCAAATGGTGTTTAATTTGCAAGAACACCTCAGCAAACGACCAGGTACATTAACCTTGCGAAAAGAAATCCTAATGATTGCTCAGGAGCGGATAAAAAAGCTTGCTGATCGTGCAAAAATTTATGAATCGGGACCAATCAACAACTTACACATTATCCATCTTCGTCTGGGATCTATTGCCTCTTCCATTGGTGATACAGTAGGTGCTTTGAGCGAATCTCGCATTGCCCTAGATTTGCTTCAATCACATCTTCAGCGTGATCCTGAAAATGTACGTTATCGACGTCATCTGTCGATGACGTATACTCAGATTGCTCAACTGGAAATAATCGCGTCACGGCATGATGTAGCCTTAGACTTAGTTCGTCGGGCATTGACGATTCAACAGCAACTGGTCGAACAATATCCCGATGATAATGATTACCGAGTTAAGCTAATAGGAATTCATCGCATCGAAGCAGATGCTCTGTTAATCAAAGGACTAGCAAATGAAGCATTAACAGTTTGTGATCGAGCTATCACTATCCTACAGCAATTAATTCAAGAAGATGCACATAATAGCCAATATCTTTATGATTTAACTGGTCTTTTCTTTGTTCAAGGAAACGGATTGCTTCAGCTAAATCAACCATTGAAAGCATACCAAGTATTTAATAATGCTCTTGATCTCTTAGAGCGATTGATTCAATCGGACCGCAATGATTTTCGTTACCGAAGCAATCAAATGCAGATCCGTGTGAAAATCGCTGAACAACTGGTAAAAGAAAGTCAATTCTTTCAGGCTCTGAAGGAATATCAAGCCGCTTTGACTACTGCTCGGCAGTTGGTAGACGCCGAACCTGATAATAGGCTGTATCAATTTCAACTAGCCAACCTTTATGGATTGATTGGCCTTGTCTTCTATCACCAAGGTAACCAGGTCGAGGCGCTGGAAGCTCACAACCAATCGGTGATACTATTTGAGTCACTGGCCTCCCAACCGAATAATTGGCAATCTGCTGCCCTTGAAAATTTGTTGCTAACTTATAGACTGGTCGGGAAAAGATTGCGAACTATGGGTCGTTTTGCCGACGCGCTGATTATATTTCGCAAAAGTTTGAAGCTCAGTCAGCAATTCGCGGAAGCAGCTACCGACAATCTTAAAGAACAATACAATCTATTTATTGATTTCTGGGAATTAGCCCGGACCGAACTCGCTTCCCACGACTATATCGCCGCGATTGAATCGTTTACTCGGGCTCAGGCGGTGCTTCATCCCTTGGTCGTCAACAAAAAACTGCCCGCATCGTTCGGCAAATCTCTCGAAGTCGTCCAATTCCATCTCGGTTATTGTCGTGCGGCAGCCAAGGCGGTGGCTCATCTCAACGGCGTGTATCGCGAAGGGGACGAGAAAATAGGCCCATTGTTTATCGTGCGTGTAAAGGCCTTGCTCAACCGCCAACGCTACGACGATGCCATCAAGACTGCCGAATGCTACCGCGACTGGGCCGAAAGTTGTTCGCCGCATTCCATCATGGATCAACGCTACGATGCCGCCTGTGCCCTGGCCCTGTGTGCTGCCGCCGACCCTAGCCGTCGTGATATTTTAGTTGCGAAATCCGCGGCCGTTCTGAGCAAACTCGAGGCAAGTAACTACTTCAAAGATGTCGTCAAACTTGCCTATTTTTTTCGAGATGCCGATTTTGACGGCATTCGTGAGCATCCAGCGTTCATGCGGCTCGTCGATACCTTACCAAAACCGTCCACTATGCCGATTCTGTCGCCACATATACAGTTTATCGATACCCTACCAAAATTGCCCCTCTTACCGATTCGCGCTCCACTTGCTCCAGGTTAGCTAGGTTAAGGGTTAACTTTTGGTTTTCTACTGAACTCGCGCGCGCTTACGGCCGATAGATAAAGTAGGACGGCTGAAGTGGTCGCCGCAACGAGTAAAACGCGACAGCCTAACCTACCCATCGTGACCGGAACCGACCCGTTATTCCTGTCTGGAAGGTTCTGGGGGGTTGTGACGCGCATATCTTAACGCGTACGATGCCTGTTGGACCGACGCTCGTCGGACGGCAGGGGAGACTAGACAATGTATCACCATTCGACGATGAGCTTGATGAGCGACACAAACCGCCTGTCCCGCATTTGGACGGCGGCCAAGGACAAGGCCCCGATTCCCGTCAACGTGCCGGAAGCCGACATCCGCCATGATCTCGTTGCTCGTATACGATCCGAGATTGAGGCTGGAACTTATGATACGCCCGAGAAGTTGTCGATTGCCCTGGAACGGATGATCGACGATGTAAATGAATAACAGCGAACGAGACGCGCAGTCGTTCGTTCGCCAAGAAAAGAACCAGGGGGGAACAACTGATCCCTCCTGGTTTCTTGTATTATTTTTCGCTTCGGTACAATAGTCTTCACAATCGCTATTCGTCGCTCCTGTATGACATTTTGTGCATCTTCTCCTATACTATTACCGAATGGTTCTCATCCTTGCAGGAGTTGATTCATGTCTCTGCCCGCGGTACCGGTCTCTCAGTCTCCAGAGGATAAGTTCCGGGAGTTCCTGACGAGTCGGTCCCCAGCTCAACGACTTACGGAACAGCAACGCGAGATGGTTCGTTTCATCTTCGCTCAACACCATCATTTTGACGCCGATCAACTCATGGAGGGGCTGAAACAAGCAGGGCTGGTCATCAGCCGAGCTACCGTATACCGCACGCTTACCAAACTCGTCGAGGCCGGACTTTTACGCAAAATCGAACTCGGCCCGCGTATGTGCTACGAACACGACTACGGCTATCCGCATCATGAGCACTTACATTGTGCTCGCTGTAACAAGATGATCGAGTTTCAAAGCCCGAAAATCGAAGAAGCTCTCCGTGACATCTGCGCCCAACAAGCATTCAAAGCGTCCGGTTATACCTTGCTCATCCGCGGCATCTGTGCTGAATGCACCAAGGCAAAGGTTAGTCGTCGTCTTCTCGATCTTGTTTAAGGTAATTCTCATGGTTGGCTATGGCATCGTGGCTTGTCGCCTGGGTCGGCTCCTGGTCGCGGGAACCAGTCGCGGTGTGAGTGCCGTCTACCTGGGCGATGATGATGACACCCTCTTGACGGAACTGGGTCGCGAATTTGGCTCGGCCAAGCTAGTCCGCGATCCAGCCTTGGCCCCCTGGGCCAAGATCATTGTTCGCCAACTGGCCGGCGGGACACCCGCTATGTTGCCGCTCGACGCGAAAGGGACGGCGTTTCAGCGGCGTGTGTGGGACGAACTATGCCGCATTCCCGTCGGCACGACGCGCTCGTATACCCAGGTTGCCGTCGCTCTCGAACTCGCGCCGACAGCAGCGCGAGCGGTAGCTCGGGCTTGCGCTACCAATCCCGTTTCTCTGCTCGTCCCCTGTCATCGCGTGGTACGCGGCGATGGTTCGCTGGGCGGCTATCGCTGGGGGCTGCAACGCAAACGGCAACTACTCGACGCGGAACAGGCTCAGGCCGCGTGTCGGACCGTCCCACCGACCACCGCACGATAGGCGGCCAACGTGTCGGCGGCGCATCGCTCCCAGGTGAAACGGGCAGCGAACGCAGGACCACCCTCGCACATGGCAGCGTGCCAGTCATTGTCTTGGATAATGCGAGCCATGGCATCGCGCCAGCCCTGGACGTCCAGTGGATCGACCAGATACCCCCGACCAGCGACCACTTCCGCGACAGCAGCCGCTGTCGAGGCGATGACTGCCCCGCCACACGCCATCATTTCGACGGTCGGCATCCCGAATCCTTCATAATGGGTCGGAAACACCAGCGCCCGTGCCCCATTGTACACCGCCGGGAGATCGTCCTCGGCCACATACCCGACATGCCGGACGTTGCGATCCTTGGCCGTCGATTGGAGAAAGTGGTGAACGTCGGCACTGTTCCACCCCCAACCGCCGACCAACACCAGCGGACAACGATCGCGTAACTCGCTCGGTAGATCGCAATAGGCCCGCAACAATGTCATCAGATTTTTGCGCGGTTCGATGGTGCCGACATGCAACAGATAACTCGGTGGCAGGTTCAGCGCCTCCAGACGTTCGCGTACGGTATCGGCGGACAGGGGGCGAAAGTGCGACCGCACGCCCATATAGGTGCGCGAGACGATGTGCGGAGCGAGACCTAATCCGTCGATCGCTTCGCGACGGCAATGATCCGAGATGGCGATGACGTGGGCGCACTGCTTCAGCCCAGCGTGAAATCGACGCTCGAAGTCCATGACGCGGTCGGCGGGATGCCATTGAGGATGCAGCAGAACCGATAGATCGAGAACCGTGGTCACCGTGGGCAACCGACTCGCTAGCGGGATGAAGTTTGGCTCGTGATACAGATCAAATCCGCGACGACTCAGCGCACGGAAACGCTGCTCGTACATCCACAAGCCGACGCGCTTGAAGCTGTCTAGCAGATGATGGGGCCACGACCGCGTAGGCGGTCCAGCCACCGAGCGCGTGCGAGACGCCGGTTGCATCCAGCCGCGCAAACGGGTCCAGTTTCGCTTGAGTGTTCGCGCCCAATCGGGCTGGAAGCATACCACGTCGTCGGCCCCAGCAATCGCCTGTAGGCCGTGAACGAGTTCGGCAGTGTAGTGTCCGACACCCGTACGGACCCCGGCGGCGGCAAGGCCGTTGATGAGGATGCGCATGGTAAGCAATCCGCCGACCAGCGTCGGCGGCTCCAGGGGTGGGGGCGCGGCGGGCGAATAACCCGCCGACCAGCGTCATTGGCTTCAGGTTCGGCATGATGGGCGATTGGTTGTCGGGATCAGGCAGCAGCGCGTAACATCTTCTGTTGTCGCGCGATGGCCAGATCACTATCGACCATCATGTGTACTAGCTTGTGGAACGGCACCGTAAGCCGCCAGCCAAGTTCTTGTTGGGCTTTGCTGGGGTCGGAGAGCAAGAGATCGACTTCGGCGGGACGGATGAATTTCGGATCGATGACAACGTATTTTTTCCAATCCAGGCCGACACGGTCGAAGGCGATCTCGACAAACTCGCGGACGGTGTGAGTTTCCCCGGTGCCGACGACGTAATCCTCGGGTTTGTCCTGTTGCAGCATGAGCCACATGGCGACGACATAGTCGCCGGCGAAGCCCCAATCGCGTTTCGCGTCGAGGTTGCCCAAGCGCAACTCTTTTTCCAGGCCCATCTTAATGCGGGCGACGTGGTGGGTAATCTTGCGTGTCACGAACTCCAGGCCACGGCGTGGTGATTCGTGGTTGAACAGGATGCCCGAACAGGCGAACATGCCGTAACTTTCGCGGTAGTTGACGGTGATGTAGTGTCCGTAAACCTTGGCCACGCCGTAGGGACTGCGCGGGTAGAAGGGAGTATCTTCCTTCTGGGGGACGGCCTGGACTTTGCCGTACATTTCGCTGGAGGACGCCTGATAGAAGCGAGCCTTGGGGCACACTTGACGGATGGCGTCGAGCATCCGCGTGACGCCGACCGCGGTGAATTCAGCGGTCAGGACGGGTTGGCTCCAACTGGTGGCGACGAAAGATTGCGCGCCAAGATTGTAGACCTCGTCCGGCTGCACTTCAGCCAGCACCCCGGCAATAGAGCTTTGGTCGAGGAGGTCGGCTTGGTAGAACTCGATCTGGTCGCGGAGGTGTTCGATGCGTTGCAACGAGTCGTTGCTGGAGCGACGAACCATGCCGCAAACGCGGTAGCCTTTGGAGAGAAGAAGCTCAGCCAGGTAGCTGCCGTCCTGTCCGGTGATGCCGGTGATAAAAGCGGTCTTCGCCATCCTTGCGACCCTCGCGGGGGTGTTGATATTTCGGGGGCTTGTACCATTGCCGCGCCCCGTGCGTCAAGAGGGAGCATCTGTCGGGATGTGCCGATAGGGCTGGGACGCAAAGGAACGCAACGAAACGCCAAGTCGCTCGTCAAGAAAGCACAAGAATCTATTTTTTTCCCTGTTTTCTTTGATGTCGTGGCGGTTCATCCTGTCTTTGAGCGTTGCACTTGTCCAATTCCAACGGCATTTTCTTCCTATTTTTCCTCTTGTAAAAAGTCTTTGTACACTGTACAAGAATGATTGATTGACGCCTTTTCACCAGGAGCTACTCATGCTCGCCAAACTTCACACCTTCGCCCTCGTCGGCATCGACGCCCTTCCCGTCGTCGCGGAAGTCGATGCCTCTTCGTCTTCCCTGCCCAAAACAATCCTGGTCGGCTTGCCCGAAGCTGCCGTTCGTGAAAGCGTTCATCGCGTCGAACGTGCCATGGTTAATCTCGGCTATCGTCGGCACGTCGGTCGTACGGTGATCAACCTTGCTCCCGCCGAACTCAAAAAAGACGCTGGCGCCTTCGATCTTCCCATCGCCCTGGCCTTGCTCGCCGCCACCGACCAGATTCCTCCTTCGTCGTTCGAGGATATCGCCATCGCCGGCGAATTGGCTCTGGACGGTACCGTCCGGCCGGTACGCGGCGCTCTGTCGATGGCGATGAGTGCCGCGGCCCGTTCGATCCCTCGTCTTATCATCCCGTATCAGAGTGCGAGAGAAGCGGCCGTTGTCAAAGGGGTCGAAGTGATCGGTGTGCAATCGCTAGCCGAGGCGGTCGGGGTGTTGCGAGGGGAGTTAGCGTTGCCGCCGGTCACGACCGGGGTGAACGATCTGTTCGCCAAGCTCAACCGCTACGACATCGACTTCGCCGACGTGCGCGGCCAGGAGTTCGCCAAACGTGCTTTGACGGTC
>RGDT01000191.1 GCA_009918525.1 Planctomycetia bacterium | reverse complement strand
GCCACCGTTTTCATTGGCAGCAGAAACAAGGCGCCCTGCAATCTGATCCAGCCCTGAAGCCTCACCGGCAATTCTAGCGATTACTTCATCAGCCACCATATCGGACAAGCCATCTGAACACATAAGATACAAATCACCTGGCTCCACGCTGAACTCATTGACTTCCAACATGACCGACTGTTCAACACCCAAAGCCCTGGTAACCAAATTTTTGATGGGCGACCCAGTCGGCATGGCCGCGAGACTCCTTCCACACGGAGTTCCGCATCGTGGTCAGCGGCTCGGCGGTTGTACCCCAGCGGGTGCCACCTGGATAGAACGGCAATTTCGCGGGGACGTACTCGAATGGGGGGGCATCCTTGGCGAGGGGCGTCATCGATGTCTGGTCGCTGAACGGCGGAACAACAGTCGGATCCCCGCCACACGCCCAGCGTATGCCCCGTTCGACGAGATTTTGAAAGCCGGGATTTTCCCAGGTGCGATGGTCGTGGCCCCAAGCGGTGTAAAAGACGCGGCCTTTACCGTGGGTGCGTGTCCAGGTCCAAGGCTCGCGAAGTTTGCCCTCTATGCGATATTCCAATACGGTTCGATCTTTGGGGTTATGTTTCGTGTGTAGGTAAGTTTCATCCCAACTCTCGAAACCGCGGAAACCTTTGAGGATGGGGTGATTCGTCTCAGCCAAGGTCGTGCGGAAGGTGCCGCTTTCGTGGCTGCGGAACTGAGCGCCGACCAGTTCAATATATTTCGGGGAGTTCAGGAAGCAGTAGCTTGCACAGTGTAGAGGAACAAACCCCTTACCTGAAGCTACATAGTCGAGTAGAGCCGATTCCTGATCGGGGGTAATCTTGGTTTGATTGGCGTAAATAACCAGCCCGGCATAGTTCTTAAGTGTGGCGGGATTAAGATCGTCCAATCTGTCAGTATAGATTAGGTCTATCCCTCGTTTTTTCAATTCTGGTGCGAGAATACGGAACCGCTCCGCTGGTCGATGCCCTGCGTTGTCACCCAGGAACAACAAGCTAAGACGGCCCGGCTCGGCGGCCGACAAGGTCAGCGTGACGAGGAAGAAAATACCAACGACAAAGCGATCAAGGAGAGACGATCGCATGGCCAACCTCCGGCCAAACTTAGGAGAACGGGAACGGGCTTCACCAACTATTTATAATAAGTAGAGGGTCGGGTATCCAGAGGGGCCGTGAATCGGAGCGTGGACACACCCCGCTCGCCTTTTACCCGGGCGTGGACGCACCCCGCTCGTTTTCGAGAGCGTGAGCATAGGCAAAAAAGAAAGGAAACTGCCACCCATGCGACATTATCTTTTGTTTCTGATTCCCCTGGCCGGTTGTGCGGCCGGTGCCGACCGAGCGGTCGCCGGTCCCGATGAAACGCTACCACCCAACCTCTGGACACGCAAGGCGGGCGAAGATTGGCCCTGTTTCCTTGGCCCACGTCAGGACAGTACATCGACTGAAAAAGGCTTAATCGTCCCCTGGCCTAAAGAAGGGCCGCGAATCGTCTGGGAAAAAGAGCTTGGGATCAGCTATTGCATGCCGGTCGTCGCTCGCGGTCGGCTCTATGTTTTTGATCGCTTGCGTAATCGTTGCCGATTGCGATCCATGAAAGCCGAGGACGGCGAGACGCTCTGGACGTTCGAGTATCCCACTGATTACCGGGATCAGTATGGTTATAACGGTGGACCGCGTTCCTCACCCGTTGTGGACGGCGATCGCGTCTATACCTTCGGTCCTGAGGGGATGTTACATTGCGTTCGCGCCACGGACGGAAAGATAATCTGGAAGATCGACACGACCGAGACCTATGGCGTTGTGCAAAATTTCTTCGGCGTCGGAAGTTCGCCTGTAATCGAAGGTGACTTGCTTCTCGTGCCGATCGGAGGCAGTAAACCGGGTAAGGAAGCAGCGTTCGAGGACTTAAAAGGCAACGGCTCCGGTTTAGTGGCGTTCGATAAATTCACGGGAAAAGAGAAGTGGAAGACCAGCGACGAGCTAGCAAGTTATGCCTCGCCGGTGACGAAGACGGTCGGCAAACGGCGTTGGTGCTTTGTGTTCGCACGTGGAGGTCTGGTCGGGCTGAATCCAACAGACGGAAAAGTCGATTTCACCTATCCCTGGCGGGCGAATTTCCTGGAAAGTGTCAACGCGGCAAACCCTATTGTTGTGGGCGAGCGTGTCTTGATCACGGAATGCTATCAGCTAGGCGGGGCTTTGCTGGAGTTTCAGCCCGGCGCGGTCAAGCCTGTATGGACTGACAAGGATCGTGGACGCAACAAATCGCTACTTTGTCACTGGAATACGCCCATTCACATCGACGGCTATGTCTATGGATCCAGCGGCCGACACAAGCCGGACGCGGAGCTGCGGTGCATCGAGTTGGCAACGGGCAAAGTGCAATGGTCGGAGCCAGGGTTGACGCGTAGTCAGCTAATGCAGGTAGGCGAACACCTCATTTGCCTGGGCGAAACGGGTACACTGGATTTGTTAAAAGTGAATCCGAAGAGATACGAACGCATCTCGCGAGTTGTTTACGAGAAAGGTGGCATGGAACTGTTAGACGAACCAGCCTGGGCCGCACCAATTCTCTCCCACGGTTTAATGTGGGTGCGAGGTAATAGCAAACTTCTCTGTTTGGAAGTGTGCAAGTAGGCTGGTCGTCAGATGTAAACTCGGTGGAACAGAGCCGGAAACGCTAGGGATGACGCTGTTCAATTCGCCGTCACTAGCGTTTGCGGTTCGGACCGAATCGAGGTCGGTCATCGGAAGGATGACCGGCTAGTTTATGCCTTGGCAGCGCGACGCTTGCGATTGGCCATCTTTTTCTCGCGTGGCTGGACGACCGGGGCCGCCGGGGCGTCTTCACCCAGAACGGCGGCGCGTTGAGCCTTACGGGCACGAAAAGCAGCTTGCCAGTCTTTCAAGGAAGTGCGAAATACGTTTGAGGAGAGATCGTTTGATTGAGACATTTTAGGTGTGAGCTCCGTTAATGATTCGCAACGGGACTTCCGTCGCGGCCTATCGTTTCCCTTCACCTCGTGCAACTGCCGCGCCGTCTATTTAGGAGGGCATGAGATTCGGTGGGTAGGGGAAATAGGCTCCATCACTATTATTATAGACGTTAATCGTTTTTGGAAGGTGCGGAAACCGTCGAAATTCTGCTATTTTTCTCTTCCGTATCCGGCTGTATCTCCGGCGAACGGTTCATTCTGACTCCCGCAACGACAAAACAGCCTAACCCCGCGAAAAACGCCAAACGACCCGGCCATTCCAACGGCCTATACCGCTGATCGTAGCGATCAATCTTATCGCGAAGTTCGTCGTCCGCGAGACGGCGAAGCTCAGACAGCAGGCCGTCCTCACGATGAGGTAGCGTCCAACTGCTCACTTTCCAACCGCCAACGACCAACAGTAATCCAACCACTCCGAGCAGCAAAGGCGAGCCGGAGGATTGTGACTGGGAAGTGTCATCTTTCTTCTCGATTTCGTTTTCCACTGGTATTCACCCTTTCCGGGTCGCTTGGAACGTAGGCAAAGCACTAAGGCCAGCGACGGCGCCTTACGATCTAGCCGTTACCGACGTTTACAACTGTATTTGGCCGCCACGGCATCATCCACGAATCGCGGCCCGTTTTTCCAGACCAACCGATCTGCAGCGTTAATCCCGCCTTGACAGGTTTCCCTTGCTTATGCGAGTATTCACAAACAGCTAGAATGGCGAAACACCAAGGATGGTTTTTATGATAATCTGCCGCACTCCCTATCGTATTTCGTTTTTCGGTGGCGGTACCGATTATCCCAGTTGGTATCGGTCGCATGGGGGATGTGTTCTAGCCACCACCATAGACAAGTATTGCTACCTGACATGTCGCCATTTGCCACCCTTTTTTGAACACCGCATTCGGGTCGTGTATCGCAAAATCGAAACGTGTCGCGTAACAGACGAAATCTCGCACCCCGTCGTTCGCGAAGTTCTCCGCTTCCTCAAAATCGACGGCGACGTCGAGCTACACCACGACGGCGACTTGCCCGCTCGTAGCGGTATGGGGTCCTCTTCGTCGTTTACGGTGGGTCTGTTGCATGCTCTTCACGCTCTTCGCGGGGAAATGGTCACCAAGTCCCAACTGACCCGCGAGGCACTCTACATCGAACAAGAGGCTCTGCTGGAGACCGTCGGCTCTCAAGATCAGGTTATGGCTGCTCATGGCGGGTTGCGTCATGTCAAGTTTCATCCGAGCGGGGAGATCGCCATCGACCCGCTTATTTTGCCGCCAAGTCGCATCCGCGAACTCGAATCTCACCTCATGCTCTTTTACACCGGTATTGCCCGCACGGCTGCGGATGTCGCCAAGAGTTACGCCGTCGATCTGGAAGCACGCCGCCGCCAATTACGAATCATGAAGGAACTCGTCGAAGAAGGCATCGACATTCTTTGTAGTGGCAGCGACATCGGCGGGTTTGGCGTTCTAATGCACGAAGGCTGGCAGGCGAAACGCAGTCTCAGCCGGCAAGTCAGCAATTCCGAAGTCGATGACCTTTATGAAAGAGCCAGAAACGCTGGAGCGCTGGGCGGCAAACTCACCGGCGCGGGTGGGGGCGGCTTTCTACTCTTGTTCGTTCCTCCTGATCGTCGTAACGACGTTCGCGAAGCCTTGGGGGACCGGTTGCATGTCCCGTTCCAGTTCGAGACTGAAGGCAGCCAGATTATTTTCTACGAACCACAGGCTATTGCGGAAGAAGTGCGTCGGCCTCTCGCCGCGTTCAAGGAATTAGCGGTGGGGTGAGGAGAACCAGTTGGGCGAAAACGTTGGCTCTCTCCCCAGAATCGCATGGCTCGTGGAGGCGTCATGAAACACAGTTCACCCATCTATGTCGCCGGTTATCGCACACTATTGGGGTATCACCTCACGCAGGCGTTGCGTCGCCATCGCTTTCGTAATGTCGTCGCCGAATCCGGCCCTGACTTGGCCGACGCCTCGTCAACCAACGCTTTTTTCGCCGAGTTTGGCCCCGAATATGTCTTCATGGCCGAGGGCCTGTCGGGAGGAATCGGATTCAATCTCCAGCATCCCGCGACGTTGATGCAGAACAACCTCGTCTGCTTGTCCAACGTCCTTCATGCCGCCCATTGCAAAAACAACATCCGACTCCTTTATCTTGCTAGCTCCTGCATGTATCCACGCGATGCGGCTCAGCCGATGGCTGTAGACATGCTCGGCACGGGGCCACTAGAGCCAACCAGCGCGCCGTACGCCACGGCGAAAGTTACCGGTCTGGTCCTCTGCGAATCGTACCGCCGCGAATTCGGTTGCGACTTTATCACCGTGATACCAGCCAACACCTTCGGACCAGGAGACGACTTCTCCGAAGAGGCCGGCCACGTCATACCGGCGATGATCGCGCGCGTACACAAGGCGAAATCTCAGGATGATCCCGAAGTAGTCGTTTGGGGAAGCGGAAAGCCGGTCCGCGACTTTCTCTACGCCGCCGATGCTGCGGATGCGGTCCTGTTCCTGATGCGAAAATACAGCGACGTTCGTCCCATCAATATCGGCAGCGGCACGGGGGTGTCGGTTGCCGAGTTGGCCTATCTAATCGCCGAAGTGGTCGGCTACCGGGGCAAGTTGCGTTTTGACACGTCGCGGCCGGACGGCCAGCCTGTCAAGATTCTCGATTCCGCTCCCCTGGCCAGACTCGGCTGGAAGCCGAAGACCCCGTTACGGACGGCTCTCGAAGAGACGTACAACTGGTTTTTGCAACCATCCGCCGGTGAGCGGGATGTGTCACTACCCCGGTACGGCGAGCGGGGTGTGTCAATACCCCGGTAAAAAGGAGGGCAACTCGAATGATGACGCGGCTGTACCGCGAACTGCTTAAGATCCGTCGGGCCGAAGAAGAAGTGGCACGCGCTTATCCGACCGACCGGATCAAGAGTCCCGTTCACCTTTCTATCGGCCAGGAAGCCGTGAGTGTCGGAATCTGCTGGGCGCTGAATCCCGACGATATTGTATACGGCACCTATCGGGGTCATGCGCTCTACCTAGCTCGCGGGGGTGATCTGCGTGAGATGGTCGCGGAGCTGTACGGCAAGCTGACCGGTTGCACACGCGGCAAGGGCGGTTCGATGCACCTCATCGCCCCCGAACGCGGCGTTATGGGTATGTCGGCAGTGGTTGGCACAACCATTGCGAACGCCGTAGGCCATGCCTACGCAATGAAGGTCCGCCGTCAGGAAGCGATTGTTGCCAGCTTTTTCGGCGACGGGGCGACCGAGGAAGGCGTCTTCGCGGAAAGCCTTAACTTCGCGGCACTGAAAAAGCTGCCCGTTCTGTTCGTGTGTGAGAACAACGGTTATGCCATCCACACTGCTCAGGCCAAACGTCAAGGCTCGCTCGATCTGTGTGCCAAGGCCAGCGCGTTTGGTGTTCCCGGACGGTCGATCGACGGCAGCGATATCGAAGCGATAATCAGCACCGCTCGCGAGACGGTGAACGAAGTGCGGTCTGGCCAGGGGCCGCGTTTCCTCGAAGTGCGAACCTATCGCTGGCGCGAACATGTTGGGCCAAACACGGATTTTGCTTTGGGCTATCGCAGCGAGGATGAGTGTAGTTCTTGGATCGCCAACGACGTGTTACCGCGTGTCGCTGCACGACTCGACCAGGACGAACGTCGAGCGATTGAGGCGGAGGTCGAGGCCGAAATCGCCGATGCGTTTGCGTTCGCCGAGGCAAGCCCGTTTCCGCCGGCTTCGGAATTGGTTCGAGATGTGTACAAGGAGGAAGCACCATGTTGCAACTGACAACACCAACGCGAACCGATGAATGCGAAAAGGCGAGCGGGGTGTGTCAACACCCCGGTAAAAGCGACGCCCCTGCCCTATTGGCCGAACGCACACTCAGCTATGTCGAAGCCATTCGCGAGGCGACGGCTCAGGAAATGGCTCGCGACGCCTCCGTAGTCTTGTTTGGCCTGGACGTGGACGACCCCAAGGCTATTCAAGGTACCACGAAGGGACTCGTCGAACGTTTCGGCCCCGAGCGTGTCTTTGGTACGCCCCTTAGCGAAGACGCCATGACCGGCGCCGCCATCGGCATGGCCCTCGCCGGACTGCGTCCGATTCACGTTCACATCCGCATGGATTTTTTGCTGCTGGCGATTAACCAGTTGGTCAATGTCGCTGCCAAGACTCGTTACATGTACGGTGGGCGAGCCTCGGTGCCTTTGGTGGTGCGAGCGATGATTGGCAAGAGCTGGGGCCAAGGGGCGCAACATTCCCAGGGATTGCATAGCTACTTCATGCACGTGCCGGGCATCAAGGTAGCTGCCCCCAGTACGCCGCACGACGCGAAGGGGTGCCTCATCGCAGCGATTCGTGACGACGATCCGGTCTTATTCGTCGATCATCGCATGTGCCATTTTCAGACGGGGCCGGTGCCCGAAGCCGCCTACGAGGTCCTACCGGGCAAAGCACGCATCACGGTACCCGGTGATGACATTACCATCGTCGGCATCTCGTATATGCAGACGGAGTGTCTGCGAGCGGCACACTATTTGTCCGATGTTGGCGTGCGTGCCGAGGTTATCGACCCCATCTGGCTAGCGCCGTTGGACATCGACACGATTTGCGATTCCGTCGAGCGAACGGGTCGTCTTCTCGTGGTCGATACGGCTTGGACGAATTGCGGAGCGTCCGCCGAGATTGTGGCTCGGGTTGCCGAACGGCTGAGCGGGTTACGCGATTTGAGGCTGGCACGCTTCGGTTTTGCCCCGACGACCTGCCCCACCTCACCGACATTAGAAGAGATGTTTTACCCCAACGCTCGCACGGTGGCCACTCAGGCTCGCGACCTGGTAGAAGGGCGAGCAATGGGCTGGATTCCGCTTGAGCGACCGGACCTCAAGAGTATCGAGTTCAAGGGGCCTTTTTGATCCACCGGCCGTAACCGAGCCTTAGGCGTTGTCAACAGAGC
>RGDT01000020.1 GCA_009918525.1 Planctomycetia bacterium | reverse complement strand
CGAAGGCAAAATCAACGGCAACGTGACGCTGTTGGGTGGAGCCGGTAACGATACGATCCGCATCGGTACCACCGCAACCTCGGTCGGCAAGCCATTGACGATCACCGGCCAATTGATGATCACCGACCCCGTAGGCGACAACAATTTCTTCATTAAGGGGGTGACGGCGAGCGTCGGCGGCACCCTCACCGCCACGGGGCAGCACCAGATAATACTAACCAACGCTGATCTCGCCGTTTCCCAATCGTTCACGTTGTCGTCTGTAAGTGATGAAAAAGGCAAACCACTGGATTTCGCTTTAGAGAACGCCAGGTTGTATGTGGGCAACCATCTCAACGTCATCGGCTACGGAGGCGATGACACGTTCGACGCTTCCAACGGTGGGCTGTTCGTCGGTATGCGTCTGGATGCCGCAGGCCGTCCTGTCTATAACGCGACCAGTCGAGCCAGTTTCAATTTCGGCAGCGGTGACAACCAATTGATCCTGGGCCACGACATCGAAAACGGTCCCAGCAGCGTGACGAAAACCGATCCGGCCGCGATGGTTCTAGGCGACCTTTCTTACGCCGGATCGACGGGGATGGACAACGTCAAGCTGGACTATGTGGTCATCGGTGGACAAACCAGCGTCACGTTAGGGACGGGTAGCAACTTCTACAGTGACCGTGCCATCCGCGATGAAGGCGATGGCTACTTCGCGAAACTGTTGCCGCTCAGCGATACGCCGGGCGACATCACGGTTGTCGGCGGCAGCGAAGGAAACACGCTGCAATTCGGGTGGGATTTCAATCTGACCAACTACAAGGGCGAATACCTTTTCCTTGACACCGGCTATAGTATCAACGAGCTAAGCGTCGCGCTGGGCAACGGCACCAATTCCACAACATTTACTTCGGGCCAATCGGATGACGGTCAAGGCGGTGGGGCTGTCAGGTACCCGGTCGATGTGAGTCAGTCGTTAACCTACACGGGCGGAAGTGGTGACGACTTCGTAGAAATGGGCGTGAGTCTGGGAAATTTCCATAGGGTCGGCGGCGTCAGCAGCTTTGCCCTCGGCGGAGGCACTAACTCGCTGCGCTATCAGGTTCAGGCGATCCAGCGAAACATGACCATCACGGGCGGAAGCGGGCGAAATACTCTCGATCTCGCCACGGCAGCAGCCATCGCGGCGACGCTGAATATCAACCTGGGAACATCGCAGACATTAGGCGTCAACACAATCGGCATCCAAACTGCCGGTGATATCACCGCTCCGCTGAATTTCAAACTGGGTAACGGTACGAATACACTAGATCTAACCGCTAGCGGGAACATCAAAGCGAATTTAGCTTACATCGGTGGTAGTGGAGCCGACACGGTACGGATCACGGCCAACAATCAACTTGATGCGAATGTCAGTCTTCAACTGGGCGACGGGCTTAATCAACTCGATCTCATCGTGCGTGCCTACGAAAACACCCGGCCGCTTCGCAGCGTCTTCATCGTGGGCGGCAAAGATCGTAACAATCTCGGATTGTCCGGCTATCTGTGGGCTAATTTTCTCATCGACTTGGGCAACGGCCAGAACGTCACCACGTTTCATGACTCCACGGCTCAAGGAGTCGGACGAATTACCTACCGCAGCGGCAACAATAACAACACGCTGACACTCGGTGGAGCCCAGAGCCTGAGTCCGTTTGCGGCATTTAACGTCGATGTTTTTTTCGGCACTGTGGGTACTCAACGGCTCATCCTGACGAAAGGCACCATTACAGGCATAGCGCTCTCAGCTACCCCGGCAACCAGTATATTTAATAAAACCGGCACAATTGTTAATCCATTCACTATCAACTTCTAAAAATTACTAATACGCATCAATAACGACTAAGATAATGACGGAAGCTCCATAAGTATGAAATCTTTAGATTATAATTGAAATAGTGTAAAATTTTAGTTTGCGTTAAACATTGATTGTTTAGAATAATCTGAAAATACTAATTACGCTAAGAATATTGCTTTGCGTTTTTATACCTATTTTCACGTCTGTTCCCATCAGCTGAAAGCAGTCATCCACCCTGCAAGATAAGCCTTGTCAAGAATAGTGCCGAGCTTCGGTAGTGGAAAATTGTCGCTTTGTAATGAAAAAACTTAAAAGTCAAAAAAACAACTGAAGACAGGTTGTAACGGCTATACCGTTTATTCAGGATACCTTGATTTTATAAAATGAATTGTTTGGCCTATACGGGTTGAATAAGTGGTCTAGGCAAATTAATCTTGCCATCGAGCTTATGTCGGTGGGAACGATTAAAGTGGTAGGAGGTTCCTGCCTTAGATTGACAATCGTATCCACTTTATCGAAGAAACCAGGAGACTTCACTCATGCGTTCAAAGTTTTTGCCTCGACGTCCGCGCATTGAATCGCTCGAAGAAAGATCTGTACCGGCTACCATCCAAGCGGTGGCTGGCCACCTTTTCGTCAGCAAGCAAGTCGGAGCCTTGACCGTCACCAACAACGGCGGAGGGTCTGTGACAGTGCAGGATGGTGCGAAGACCACCACGGTTACCAATATCGGGAATCTCATCCTGATCACCGGCACAAATCTGAGCAACAATATCACGTTCAACGGCACCACGTCATTCCCCGGGAGTGTGCTGATCAATGCCGGCAACGGCAACGACAACATCGAAATTTTCGGTGGTATCGGCGGCAACCTGACCGTCCTGGGCGGGCTGGGCAACGATTTGACCACAGTCACCGACAATCTGGATGTTGGCGGCACCGTCAACATGGTCGATGTATTAGGCAACAACGACCTCTACATCACCGCCGACATGGCTGTAGGCGGAACGATGGCCGCGCGAGGCTTCAATGAGTTTGCGTTGAAGGTCGCAGGCAGTTCGCTATCCGTGGGCGGCGACCTGACGGTATCGGCCCTGGTTTCCGGCCAACCATTAGAATTATCCACCGAAGCCCTCACCGCGTTTAACGTTGGCCGTAATCTCTGGGCCAGCGGTTACGCGAACAACGATTCGGTGGTGATCGAAGGCGATCTGCTGGTAGGCGGCAACACTACGGTTTCGTTGGGAGGCACGACGGTAGCCGGGCAGAACGACTTCAATCTCACGCCGGATGAGAATAACGCCAATACAGCGCAGTTGGCGGGCAACCTGTATTACACGGGCGGCGCAGGCTTGGACAATGTGGTTCTCAACAACCAAACAACCGTGGCAGGATTTACCAAGATCAGCCTAGGCGCTGTTGGTTCCAACACCTTGGATGATAACGCCACGCATGCCGGGGATGTGATTGTCACGGGCGGTAACGGCGGCAACAGGCTGACCTTCGGCGGTGTCATGGACGGCATGGTCCGCATCACGCTGGGTAACGGCACAAACAACACGACGTTCAACGCCGCTCCTGCCGGTTACTTGGTCTATAGTGGCGGCAACCTGAGCGACACGGTATTGCTTGACGGCGCAGATGATTACTATGTCGATCTGCTCTTCGGCACAGCCGGAACGCATCAATTGACGCTAGAAACTGGCAGCACCATCAGTGGAGAAGCCAAATCCGGTGTACCTGCCAACAGCACGTTCACGAATAATGGAGATATCCACCAGCCGTTCAAGATTAATTTCTAAGCGTTGCCCTGCCAGGGCTTCCTTCGACCGGTCGACGCTTCCGGGGTTGCGTCGGCCGGTTTTCTTTTTTCAGTCGCTGACCGGAAGTTTGACTGTGAAAGTCGAGCCTTTGCCGAGCAGAGATTCGACGCGGATACGGCCCTGATGTTGTTCAACGATCTGGCGACAGACGCTGAGGCCCAGACCAGTCCCGCCTTGCCCAGATTCGTCGGGTTCCTTCGTGGTATAAAAAGGCTCGAAGATCATTCGTAGGCGTTCAGGAGGAATACCAACGCCTGAGTCGCCGACGCGCATTTCAACAAGCCCTGGTTCTGAGGCGGGTCGAACTTCCAGGCGTAACATTCCGCCGCGGGGCATGGCCTGTCGAGCGTTGATGATCAGATTGAGAATGATCTGTTCGATCTGGCACGGCACGACAGAAGCACGGGGTCGGCCATGGTAGCGTTTCTCAACCTGAATGCGGTGCTTGCTCAGATCCTTTTCGGCCAAGACAAGGACTTCCTCAACAAGGGCAACGAGGTCCGTATCAACGCGAAGCGTGTCGCGATTCCGGGCGAATCCGAGCATACTGTTGACGATAATCGCAGCACGCTGACTTCCTTTCAGAATTTTTTCCAGAGCCTGGGCGCGACCTGCTTCGTCCACGGTTGGCTTGAGAGCCAACTTGGCATAGTTCATGATCGTGGTCAGGATGTTGTTGAACTCATGGGCGACGCTACTGGCCAGCGTCCCCACGCTGCTCATTTTCTGAGCCTGCAGTAGTTGCTGGCGCAGTTGATCCGCCTCCGAGCTGGGGCTTAGGACATCCTCGCCAATCATGCGGGTTTCCCCCTCTGTCGCTTGCTTCATGGCCGGCCGATCCGCCGGTGCTTCAGACAACCAAGGTATCGTCCTTCTTATGGGATCTCCTTCATCGGAAGTCATTGATTGGACGTGAATTACGAATAGAAAAACAGGCAAGAGAGGGCCCCGGCGTGGGTGGCGCAAATCGACATGCCGGGGTGATTCGGGAGGGCTGTTACTCTTTGGAGGTTTTGAGCAATCCGCGTTCCTTCAGCCAGGCGATCACATCCTCTGCCCAATCTTTGTAGTCTGCCTTGGCTCGCAGTCCCAAACCCACACCATGACCACCTTGCTCGGCTAATCGCAGCTTAACCGGCACACCGGCCTTTAGGCAGGCATCGCGAAATAGCTCGCTGTTGGCCGCCTGCACAACCTTGTCAAGTTTGGTGTGAAAGAGAAATATGGGCGGTGTTTCCTTGGTGACGCGGGTGTGCGTGGACAGCGACGCGACAAGTTTCGGGTCAGCCTTGGGTCCTAGTAGGTTGTTGCGGGAACCGCCGTGCGCCACAGGACCATCTAAGGCGATGACAGGATACGCGAGGATAGCAAAGTCGGGACGCGACGACAGCCGTTCGATAGGATCTTTGGCCTTGGGGTCGCCTGGATCGGACAGGGTAGCGGCACAAGAGGCGAGATGCCCCCCGGCAGAGAAACCCCAAATCCCGATTCGGTTGGTGTCGATACCGTTGTCTTTAGCATGAAGGCGAACCGTGCGAATAGCCCGTTGGGCATCTTGGAGAGGTATGGGATGCCGGTAGCGAGGAGCATGTCGATATCGCAGAACGTAACCAGCAATGCCGCGATCGGCGAGCCATTGGGCGACTTCGCGTCCTTCGTAAGACATGACGACGGTGCCGTAGCCTCCACCGGGGCAGACGATGACGGCGGTGCCGGTAGCTTTGTCTTAGGACGGCAGGTAAGCGGTGAGGCTGGCCGCTGTTTCACCGGGGTAGAGAGGCACTTCGGCGGGTTGAGCGGACAAGAGCAGCAGAAAAGATAGCATTGGGTTAATCCTGGGTGAGATCGCGAATAAGAGAGATTATTCCTGAAATCAGGCTAATGATACTAAATCCAGTGATCACGATACCTTGGGCAAAAAACCGAGCGAATACATTCGATCTCGAACCGGTGCCGCCTAGGTTGTTGTAGCCGATGGTCAGGAGGACCAGCCCAACAACAAGTCCTATGGCGCCGCCAATCAGTAGACGAATCGAGAGATTACGGATCGAACGAGGGACACCCGAGCGATGCACGATCGGAGGACGCAAATATTGGCAGTGACACTTGGGGCAAAGCATGCCGAATTCGGCTTCTCTTTCGGTCATCTTGCGAGAGTAATGACATTGGCCGCAGACCATTAGCACCATGAAGATGACCCTTAGAATATGGTTTTATTAAACGGATAGAAGATTGAAATGGACAGGATGACGAGGGGGGTTGTCCAGGAGAGGCCAGCGGGGTATGATAAAACAAGTGAGGGGGCGATTTGGTATCGACCGGGTCACACGAGGTATAGGTTGCGTGCTGTGGTTGATCGATTGGCCACGTAAAAAGTCGATCAAATGATAACTGCCGAAACGCAGTTCTCTCTGGCTGCCTAATTTAGGCTGCCCTGCGACCGGATCCTTTGTCTGAGAGGAACCGCGAGCAGTCATCAAATCAGGCTCGTCGTTGCCGGTTCCGGGGGAGGCGACGGCTAAACACCACTCCTGGATGGCGGCCCGGCCCCTGTCCGTTGGGTAACCGGGCGGCGAGATAAAAAAGGCGGAATACGCACGTAGACGCTTATATCGAGGTACCACGGGACCGGGGTTCGATTCCCCGCGCCTCCACTCTTCAAGACCCTGCGAGAAATCGTGGGGTCTTGTTGTTTTTCCACTTGCGAAATGCCACGAAGGCACCGGTGCCGACATGCTGCAGCTGGCGTGCTGCCGGACGACCGACCGGGGATCAGGCTCTGCTGCCCCGTCCACGAAGCCTTGCTCATTGAAGCCCCCGCCGATGACATCGACGCCGCCATCGCGGCGACCCAGCCGGCGATGAGAGAGGGGAGCGAAGTTCTTCTTGAAAGCTTCTCCCTGCGAACCGATGCCAAGGTCGTCAAGCACCCCGACCGTTACATGAACAAGCGGGGCAAGGCGATATGGGAGACGGTTTGCGAGTTGTGCGGGAAGGAGCCGTGACCCAGCAGCACAGCAACGTTCTCACCGACCTTGACCGGCTCAGGTTGCCTCTCGGTCTGATCGAGGAGCAACACAGAACCACATAGAAGTTCACGAAGGTGACCAGCAAGCCCGGGCGTATCGAAGGCGAGTTCCTAAAGGGCCAATCCCCTTGAAGTGACTCTCGGTCGCCTCGGGGCTGGCCGGCAAGGCACCCCTGGCCGTCGGACTGGCGATCTGGTTTGAGGCGGGGCGTCGGCGGCGGGACGAGGTGAGGCTGACGACCGCCATCTTGAAGCGGTTCGGCGTGAACCGCAAGGCGAAATACAGAGCCTTGGCGTCTCTTGAAGACGCCGGACTGATCCGTGTCCACAGGGAGCTTCGGAAGAACCCGGTCGTCACGATCTTGGAGTTGAAAGGAGAACCCGCCGGGGAGGACAGTCGGGACGTTACCGGCTCGACGCCCCGTGCGGCTGATTGTCAAGTGCTGAAGAGCGAGAACCTTGGAGGAACATGAGAGATGAGAGAAACGTGAAGGACATGGAGCGCATCCACGGCATCCTGTGGAGCGAACTGGTTGTACTGGAACCGGAACTGGAGAGCCTGTTGAGCTTCGCCCGGAAGGTAGGCAGCGGTTGCCGGAACTGGCATGATGTCGAGAAGGGCTGGGGGCAGTTCAAGAACGACATCGCCGAACTGGTCGGCTTCTTCGGCAGGAATCGAGGCCACCCGGTCCTCGGCACGGTCGGGGCATACGATGTGGTCTACTGGAAGCTGCACAACGCGGTCGCCCGTGATCGGCGTGGCGAGGACAGACCAGCAATCGGTCAGCGAGGCAGAGGTGAGCCGCTTCTTTAAGCGGCTCACCTCTTGAGTGTTATGGCGAGGTATCGCGTGACACGGGCGCGGAACAACTTGTGCTTCAAGGCGAACCTCTGGCCTGGCGTGTGCCTCATGCCGGCTCATTCAGGGGCGAAAGACTCAATTGGTAATAGTAGATACCATAAAGAACTCCGTGCTTGAGATAAAGTTCTCGAAGATGCCCTGCTTGAACAAATCCAAGATGTTGAAAAAGCGAAACCGCACACTGGTTGGCGTCTGAAATCACAGCGATGACTGACCGATACCCCAGGCGAGCGGCCTCAGAACAGAGGCAGACAACTAGGCGTTTACCAATCCCAGATCGCGCATATCCGGGACGCGAATAGACGCTCACCTCCACGACAAGGGGATACGTCTGTTGACTCCGAAACAAGGAGAGGGAGGCCCAACCCACGAGAAGGCCACTCGGTTCGATGGCGACCAGCACTGGTAAAGCTTTCGTGTGGCCGTGAAACCACGTTAACCGGTCCTCAAGGCTCATCGGGTCCGTCCGACTGGTACAGGGTGAACTATCGACGTACGAGTTAAAAATCTCGTTGATCGCGACCAAATCGTCTTCGCGTGCTGCTCGGATCGACATCGGTCTTGCTTCCATTGTAGGCTCCAGTCGCAGAGTCATGGTTCCACCTTGTCTCTACTCTGGAGCGACCATTCCAGCAGCAACTTTCACAAGCGATCCCGTCATTGCATACCTGTCACGCTGTCGCTGCGCCCCGTTGCCTTGCGAAAGGAACGTGGGAAGCCGGTCGAGGTAGGCAGCACACCTCATCTCATCGGCAATCGGCCTCAGACGCTGCTGCAACTCCTCCAGGTAGGCAGGTATCGACAGGATCGACGTGCAGTCGGGACCAACCAGTCGAGCGGATAATCCATGACGACTAGCTCTCCACTTGTTCTGTTGAACGATAACAGGATGAATATCGTCCCAAAAAACTCCTCGCTCGACTTCACGATCATGCCAAATGACAAGGCACTGGATAATGGCTGCGAGTAGCATCGCATCGGCCAGCGAAGCAGGCATGTCACAGATCCTAACCTCAACCGTCCCGAAATTATGGTGTGGTCGCACATTCCAATAAATGTCTCGAATGCTGCTAATGAAGCCAGTCTGCTTGAGATGGTTCACAAGCCACACATACTCGCTCCAATTGTGCAATTGGGGAGGGAGGCCAGCCCGCGGCATCGTGTCCCACACCACGGTACGCTGCGAGTCGAGTCCCGTATCCCTCCCGCACCAGAACGGGCTGTTTGCGGAGAGCGCGAGCAGCAGAGGTAGATCCCGGCACAGTCGCTGCCCAACCAGGATGGCCTTGTCCCCTGAATCTACACCTACATGCACATGCAAGCCGAAGGTCACAGCCCGACGTGCCGTGTCCTGTAACGAGTCCACTAGCCCGAGGTATCGGGGGGTCTGGGTCGTCTCCTGCTCCAACCAGCGGGAGAAGGGATGGGTTCCGCCCCATAAGAATGCAAGTCCTATCGAGTGACCAGCTTCAGCCACGATCCGTAGCTTGTCTCGAAGTTCAGTCTCAGCCTCCTTCACAGTCCGGCAAACAGACGAGTTGATCTCAACGCAGCATTGGAACAATTCCCGCTTCGCAATTTCCGCAGAAGAACTGGGCATAGCACGGAGCAATGCCTCGATGTCGTTGCGCAGGTAAAACTGCTCAGCGTCCACGATCTGGAGTTCTAATTCGACTCCAAGCGTCGGCTGCAAGCTCGGCACGAAGCAGACAGATTCATGCCGTTGTTCGTTCATGGACATTCTCCGAACTCTACACAATCAACGAGACAGCGCTTGATTCCTCCCATGTCCACGGCAAACCCGAGGCCGGGATCATTTGGGATGGCAACCTTGCCTTGCCGGATCACATGGGGACGAGCGACAAGATCGTATCCATAGAAGTCCGCCGCGGGCGACATGTCGGATGGGCATGAGGCACCCGCCAGAGACGCAATAGCCAGATTGACCGCTCTGCCGATTCCACTCTCAAACATTCCCCCGCACCAGACGGGAACTCCGCGCTGCTGACATAAATCGTGAATTTTCTTTGCCTGGATTGGCCCGCCTACTCGACAAGGTTTAATGTTAATGATTCTACACGCGCCGATTCGCAACGCCTGCTCCGCGTGACGCAGCGACACAATGCTTTCGTCAAGACAGATCGGCGTTTGTAGTTGAGACTGAAGCACCGCATGGTCGATGAGGTCGTCATAATCAAGTGGCTGCTCGATCATCATCAAACTTAGACGGTCGAATCTGTGAAAAACATCTACGTCTTCAAGCCGATATTCTCCGTTGGCATCCACCATCAACGGCAGTCGAGGCCACTCACGCCGTATCCTCTCCACTAAGTCAATGTCATGCCCATGCGTAATCTTGACTTTGATCCGTTTGTAACCGAAGTTCAGAGCCTCATGGATACTCTGCATCACCTTCTCAACGGGCTGAATGCCAATGGATTCGCCGACCTCGATTTCATCACGAATACCGCCCAACAAGGTTCGCAGGGACACCTGTTTTGAGATCGCTGCTAAAGAACAAAGAGCCGCTTCGACGGCGCATTTCGCAAACTGGAAGCCGCGAAATCGATGGTACGTTACCATGACCTCATCAAGGGAATTCGGCCCCAGTAGTTTGTCCAGCGGCACTACTTTGCTCGGCAGGTCTGGAAGCACGGATCGCAACAGAAAAGCCTTGGCTCCCGCGACCGTCTCTGTAGTGTAAATAGGGTCAAGCAGGACAGGTGCCTCCCCCCATCCGCTACGACCTTCCCGATCGATCACCTCGACAATCAGGGTTTCTTTACGAGCGATAATCCCCCCGCTTAGTTCAAAGGATCGGTGCATGGGGAGGGCCAGATGATAGAGCCGCGCCCCGGCAATGGACGTACTCGATCCAGACATCACGGACCTCCGCGAACCCCAGCACTGCTTGAGTTTGGGAAATGATAGCAGTTCGTGTGCCAAACGGATAGTCGCGTCGAGATTCCCTTCGGCATGTTGCTGCTTAGTGCCTTGTCGCGGGCAATCCACCCGCCTGTCCTGATGGCGGAAGGGGTTTGGTCGATGGAAGTTGCGGCAGAAAGCCACCGAGACTGCCTCCTCCCCCTACGTCGGGCGCGAAGATGGCGGTGCCTGATCCTGCACGGTTACTATCGGTGCGCCGAAACCGCACACAGCCCTACCACCCCGCACACTCCCAAACCGCACAGGCGTGATATCAAGCAAGCCAAACCGGGTGGACGGGACCGTAGGATAAATAGCCCCGAACCATAGGATTTCGGGCGGTCAGAGGTAGTCAGGGCGAGTGGTGTCGTGCCGCAAATGCTTCCCCTGTAACACTTTGAAGCGTGATCAAACCTACAGAATCGGCTTCCCCGCGCCTCCACTAAAAGGCCACTTGCGTTTGCCACAAGTGGCTTTATTTCTGAGGTTTAGGGAAAATCTGTCAGCCCCGCCGCCGTAACTCCCTGTCCATTTTTCGTGGGAAACTCCAGTCTGACTATCGCCAAAATCCCGAAGTACACCCCTACTCGGGATCTCGCTGCTTAGGGAGTTATACTGCGGTACAAAAACGAATCGGAACTAAGCAGCGACGCGACCAGAGCCTTCATGCTGCCCTTCGACTTCACATAGGCCGCGTGGGCTTCCCGCAGTGCAGCAGCATCCCGTAGCGTCTCGTTGCGGCCCAGAAAAAAGCGAAACGCATACCGTACAAACATCTCCTCCGCCCGCTTCGAGACTGCCAGACGCTCGATTAGTTTCACGGCGTTATCGACGGGTCCGTCCAGAGACGTTTCGCCGCTGTCCACTACGGCACCTGTAGAATCGACCGGCTGACTGAGTTCCTGTAGGCGATGCCTTCCGTAGTGGTCGTAGGCTTCAAAGGGCATTCCCAACTGGTTCATCTGTCGATGGCATTTCCAGCAATAGGCGTTATCACTGACCATTCTGAAGCGGTCTCGAAGCGTTCGTTTCGGATCATCAGGAACCACAGCGCAAACAGTGACCGGCAAGTCGGGAACTTTACCTCCGAGCAGACGCTCCAAAACCCACTTGCCGCGCCGCACGGGGTCGTTGTCGAAGTTGCCGGAGTGGGCGATTATCCAGGATGGCTGCGTCAGAATCCCACATCGGGACTCCGAATCCAGTGTCACCAATCCATCGAGCTTGAAATCCGGCGGCAGGTTGTAAATGGCATAATCGGACTCGTGACGACCGTAGATGATCCGATTCGCAACGTACGCTTCGCGCGTGGTGAGTAATCGCCGGATGACGTCCCGATCTTCTGATACGATGCGGGTTATTAGCTTAGCGGTTTCGTTCACCAGTTCGCTAGGTCGATAGTAACTGCTGAGCGGGATCGGCGGTTCTTTGAATACATCGGTGGCTTTACGGTAATCGAAGTACTCGTCGAAAAATCGAAGAACTTGAGGGTTCACCGTCCCCGGCTTCTCCGCATCGAGCAACACACCAACGAGATTCGCCACTTCCGTGGCGGTGCCCAGCGTGGCCCCGGCATTGTCTAGGACAGCCTGAAGTTGCGGCGGACGTTTGTCCCCATAGAGTGTATGCTGGACAGTTGCCACAATCGCTTGCTTGTCGAGCCGTCTTCTGCCATGCTTGTCGGCCAGCCCGGTGCCTATCTCGATTCGATAATATGCTTCAGGATACAAGAACGGATAAACAAGCGCAGCTCGGACGGCACGCTCTCGGCCATGTGCAGCCAAAACCTTGGCGTATAATCCTCGTATTCGTTCCAATTCCTTGGTCGTAGGCCAGCGACCCATCGCCCTCTGCGTGACTTCGGTTAAAGCCTGGTCGAGCTTACCTGTCAGAGGATCAATAGCCGAGTCTAGCAGCGAAACAAAGACCGGGTTAGCTCCCGGCGCGGGAACTTTGCGGCCGTGAAGGTTTACAGTTTTTGTCCAGGTGTCCACGAGAGATTGAGCGTTAGCAAGGACAACCTCAGCCGAAGATTCATCCACTTCATATAGGCTGGAGAAGTCCGACACATGCTGTCCAGGCAAAAAAGCGAAGGGCTGGATGCCATTCGGCACGCGGCTCAGGTACACATCTGGTCGCACCCTCCACGCCCGCACAACCGTCGCAGGCGCGGGGTGCAACGGACCGCGAAACAGTGGTTCATGCGGCACATAGTTTCCGTAATTTGGTAAAGCCAGTTTGTCACGGACGTGATGTCCTGCTTTCCGCATAGCGCTAGCGATCCACGTCACAACGGCAGTGCGTTCCTCGGATGAAGGTTGTTTTCGTTGAGACGGGGGCATATGTCCAAGTTGTAGTTGCTCGTGAATAGCGCTCCAGGTATCAGGCGTGGCGTCGGCATAGCGGGCAACTCCTTCCAGCGAGATGCCTCCCTTTTTATTGCCGTCAGCATGGCAACTGCCGCAGTGCCGCGAAATCCACGGGCCAATTTCCGGGGGAGCGGCCCAAGATGCTTTCTCCGCCGACAATAAAACGGCAACAGCGATGATCGACGGACACACACGAAACCTGAACGATCTGTTTGTCAATTTCACGGTGCTGCCTCCTTCTGGACGGCTCCTCGTTCGTCATGGAGCACAACCAAGCGGAATTTTCCGAGTGTCGCCGCACCCAGGGCGGGTGCATTTGAGTGAACAATAGTAATCACAAGAGATGTCAACGACTTATCCCTTGCGGCCGGATAGCGCCAGATAGCACCGTCGCCACCAGTCCGAGACGGTAGGCCAATGGTGAAAACCATCTCACGGTTTTTGCCGTCGCCGATGCCACTCCATACGGTGTCGAGTCGGCCATCGATCAGGTTAGCAGCGTATGGATCGGGAGGATCAGAACGCAAAGCGAGCACGTTGATCGGAGCAGCAAAACCACCCGCGCGAACCGCAGCAATAGAAACCTCCGCGACAGAGAAGTTTCCTGCCGTTGGATGCCGTCCTGGTCCGTTGCGAGGTAGACCCGGATCGGCGAGTACTTCAAGCCGTACCGCGCGCGGATCAACGCCGGGCGGCACGGGACAGGTGACGGTATAGGTGTCACCCGCTACCGCCTTGCCCGTGACGAGCAGGGATCCGTCAGCAGCCGGAGTAGCCTTCGCGCCGGATTTCGCGGTAAATTCTCGGGGAACGAGCGTCGTCCAACGAGCTAACACCGGATTGATCATCCCACTACGAGGGCGAAGGATCAGCCGTAAACCGATAATGTTGTCGGCTGTGCTGGCCCATCCGCGAAAAGCCGAGCGGCAAGAGCCGGGAATGCTGGCCCAGCTACCACCCTTGCAAACAGAACCCAAAGCATAGTTTTTGTTCTCAGGTATGGCCGACCACTCGGCGCGTTTCTCAGGAGCGACCACCGGCCCCAGCCGCAGAGGGTCGTAAATGGTACTGGTTAACTCAGCGACATTTCCATGCATGTCGCACAGACCCCACGGATTGGGCAGATAGCTCCCCACTCGGGCCATCGACACGCTCGAATCATTCCAGATCGGATGGGCATACGAGTAGAGGCCACTTTGTCGGTCGCCAAAGAATATGGGAGTTTCAGGTTTCGATTTGTGCGTTTTCGCACGTTCCCCGTAGAAACCGCTATCGCGAAGCGAACGGTCGGCAAAGTTACCATAACGAATCAGATCAGCGGGGTTCGATCCAAACGAATAGGCAGTCGTTGTACCGGCTCTAGCGGCGTACTCCCACTCGGCCTCAGTCGGCAAGCCATATTCCCAACCGGTCGGTGCCGTAGCATTAGCTGCAGCCAGCAGTTTAACGAGGTTAAGTCCTCCGGCCAGGTTGACCGGATGAAGCTTATGTTCGCCCGTGGAAAGATAAATGCCTCCACCCAGAGGTATCGACTCTCGGTAGGACATCTCATACTTGGCCATCCAGAAACCTTCAGCAAAGGAAACGTCGGCCTGTAATTCGTCGCGCTGTCGATCTAGTTCGTTCGACGGGCTACCAATGGTGAATTGCCCTGGTGGGCACCAGCAGAATACCATACCGTTCGCGTCTACCCACTCTTCTCCGGGTCGGCTACCCGGTTTTAATTTGTTTGGCGGTGAGACTGCCCGAGATGCAGGAACAGCTAGACGACTCAACTCGCTCTCGGTCAGTGAAGAAAACGAACGTGTGGATAGCCCCGTTAATGTGGCGTCGAGTGTTCGCTTAGAGGACAGTCCCGCTATCAACTTCTCGGCCAGCAGCGACAACCCAGTCGATTCAGGGGCAGGAACAGGTGCATCAGTCGGTCTTAGCACAACTAACGTGTCTGCGGGCGGCACGAGTGCCAATCCCCCCGAAGCATCGGCCGACGACTTATCACCCGGCAAGGCTGTAGATGGTTGTACTGGTGCTGCGTCGAGAATAATAACGTTAGTTCGGCTACCACACTGAAGACCTGTAAACCCGTTTCCATAAGGAGAGTAGTTGGATACAACAAGAGGACGAAGCACTGCCGATAGGGGATGCAGGCCGCCATCAAGAGACACAAACGCTGGCTCCCGCGAGGGCGGATTCTTGGCCGTGGGCAGGGGCACAGTGATCGTTTTACCTGAATAGTAGACCAACGCCGTTCCGGAAGTGGGTACCGACCGGGCAAATTTCTTGATTGTCTCCTCGAACTCTTTAATTGTGGCGACATTCTCCGCGCGGGTCACCGTAAACCCCTGCCTCACCAACGCATCGGCTACGGCTGTCACGTCTCGCCCTGGTGCTGCGATTGGGGTTAACTTGTACTTCGATTGCCCAATCACAAGCGCATGGCGGAATTCGGCACGCGCCTCGGTCGGCAGGAACGAAGCCAAAGCGGCAATTAGGAATATCGCTCTTACGCTAAGGGTGACGCAAGAGCGATAGGTGTCGATATATCGATTCAATCGTGTACCATTCATGAGAGCAAGACACCCCAAGGGTCTCTTTGGTCGAGACCAGCCTCAATAAGGAAGCGATCCTTCATCCCAAAGTGGTTCACCGGCGCGCCGGCCGCATGGAGAAGCGCCGTGTAAAACTGAGCAACCGTAGCATGGCCCTTGGCTCCGTACTTAGGCAGGTTGATAAATCGACCTCCCGTTTTCAGCCGCCCACCGAGGTTGCCGACGAGAACCATCGGCCACTCCATACAAACGCAGTGATGAGTCTCCGCCGAATCGCTGAGATAGATGATGAGCGTGTTATCCATCAGAGTGCCGGTACCTTCGGGAACGGCCTCAAGGGCTTCGACCAGACGAGCAATTAGCCCGGCATTGAATTGTCGTATTTTCACCCGCATAGCCTGCGCTGCCGGATCGTTGGCACGATGGCCAATCTCGTGAGTGTCCAATGTCAAGCCTAGTCCCTTCCATGTGGGATAGCCCACACCGGAACAGAGGGTGACGGTATTAGTGAGCCCCGTGATGAGTGCGGTCGCGGCGAGTTCGACGTGAGCCTTCATCCGCGTGGTTTCTTCTTTGGAGCCGTGGAAATCCGGACGCGTAGCCGGAATCCGAGCCGGATTGATTTCACCTAGACGCGACTGCCGTTTTCGGATGGTAGAAAAGGCGTCGGCTGCTCGTTCGAGTTTGCGGCCTTCCTCACCAGGCAGATGGGGTTGAAGTTTGCGAATGTCCTCGGCGAGTGCATCCAGAATTATCGACTGTGCCCCGACTTCTCCACGAGGATCGCCGCCGATCACTTTGCCGAATAGGACTTTGTGGGCAAGAAGGGGGTCTTGAATGAAGGAGACTTTTTGATTTGGGCCGTACGCCGAGTATCCCTGAAACATGGGCGGCGCTGTAGCAGGATCGTGCAGGAAACCTAGACCTACGAGTTGCCGGATGGCCGGAGTTGTCTTCGCCAAAGCGGCGTCAATGGTGATATCCTTGGGACCAGCTACGGCAGGATAAGCTCCTAACGCGCCATATCCGCAACCGTGACCACCTCCCGCCACTCGGCCCGACAACCCCGTGAGGAGTGTCACACGTTTGATGTATTTCTCCAACGGAGAAAGCGCTTCGGGCAGAAGTCCATCAGGTCCACCCAACGACATGTTGGTGAGCGTGTCGGCTCCATTGGTGGTTTGGAAGTGATGGTCACCACCGCGAGGATTCTTCATCTCTTGGCGTTTGAAGCCGCGCGGCATCACATGCTCAGGCCAAAGGCCATTGCCTTCGAGGAGGAATACAAAACGCATGGGCTTTCGACCATGAGTCTCTGCCTCAGCACGCGCCACGAGCGGCGCAAGATAAGGGGCCGCTCCCCAAATCGGTAGAGATTTCAACAGTGATCGACGGTCCATATTCGTTCCTTCCTTTGTCAGGATTAATCATTCGGCAAAACTGCGATCTACTTTCGATTCGATGGTGTCTCGAAATCTAAGTAAATCCGATTATACCAATTCTCGAATCAACCCATATTTATCATTGTCAATCAAATATTGGGGACGGCCGTTGTGGTCTTTGTAAGTAGTGTGTCGAACGTCGATACCAAGAGCGTGGTAGACAGTCGCATAAACGTCTTGAAAATGTATCGGGCGTTTGGCTGCTTCACCGCCACGACTATCTGTCGCACCGATCACACAACCGGTACGCAGACCGCCACCAGCCAGCAATCCACAGGCGACATTCGGCCAGTGATCTCGGCCTGCTGAATTGCTGATGACGGGCGTCCGACCAAACTCACCCCAAACGAGAATCGTTACATCATCGATGAGTCCGCGTTCGGTTAGATCTTCCAATAATGCGGACAATGCCTGGTCGAGTGCGGGGATATACCTCCGCCCCTCGTCAAAACAGTTTTGTTTATAGAGAGTATTCATCCCATGCCAATCCCACCAACCAAACGTGAACGTCACGTTCCTGGCCCCGGCTTCAATCAACCGGCGTGCCAACAATAGATAATCAGGATTGGTTACCGAGTTGTAGGGCGTGAATGTGGTGTGGGTTTGCAATGGCAAAGCTTTGCCGTAACGAGCACGCACACGGGGATCTTCGCGTTCAACATCGAGAGCTTCGAGTAACCGCCCCGAGGTGAGAATTTCGTAGGCTTGCTGTGTATAGGCGTCAGCACCTTCAAAAACACCGGACTGGTCGATGTCTCGACGAAGTTCATCGAACGCACGCAGGAGTTGCCGGCGATCGCGGAATCTCTCCTGCGAGATGTCCGCATGCAGTTTCATGTTACCCACCCTTCGCTCCAGATTGTCCGTGGCGGAGCGATCCTGGGGTGCTATCGACGGATCGAACGCTGCGAAGGCAGGCCCCAGACAACCGGGCTGGCCGGGATTGTTATACCAGACCGGATCTACCTTCTTACCGGACAAACTGATGAATGGCGGAATACTACGATTGACCGGCCCATGCAACTTAGCGAGAACGGGGCCTATACCTGGACTGCCCCCAGCCACGCGGGTGCGTTCCGCATTAGCCAGGCCGTGAGTCATTTGCCAGGAACCATGTCGCCCTTCGCTGCCTACCAGAGAACGGATAACGCTGAATTTGTCGGCAATCTTCGCGAGCATCGGCATGTGCTCACAAATTTGCAAGCCGGGTATGACTGTCTGAATGGGCTTGAACTCGCCGCGAATCTCCCGGGGTGCGTGGGGTTTGAGGTCAAAGGTGTCGAGCTGAGAGGGACCACCTCGCAGGACGATGTGAATGAGACTTTTGTGCCGCTTCCCACCCGTTTTCGCCTCCGCCCGTAGCATATTCGGCAAGGTTATGCCTGCGATCCCAGCCGCTCCGATTTGCAGGCAATTCCGGCGGGTGATCGGTGTTGATGTTCCGAAGGATAAACCCAAAGGCGAAACAGGCTTTTGCATTTCATCCTCCTGGTGAGCAAGTGCCGGCAAGTAGGCAAGGTTAGGCAACCTAAGACGTAAAACCCTATTGAGAATTTCCACAATCCGACACAAATGCGACACAAATGTAACAAAGACCCAGTTTGTCCAACCGAGCAAACCTCTGGCTGTAGCGTTTATCGTTGCGTCCGGCCTCGAACCTGTTACGGATCTTCGCCATTCGAGCAGATGCAAAAAACGTCATTCATCCCTAAAACAATTCGCCGATCGGCGTGCCGAACGGCAAAACCGGATGGGGGCGTCCGGTGTGGTCGCGATAGTTGGCTGTAACATCTATCCCCAAATGCTGATAGATCGTCGCCAACACATCCTGTGGATATTTCGGGTTGTCCTTCGGTACGGACGCATGGGCATCGGTTGAGCCAATCGCCTGACCCCCTTTAACGCCACCACCGGCAATCGCCGCGCTAAACGCGGACATCCAGTGATCCCGGCCAGCGTCTGCATTAATGCGCGGGGTGCGGCCATGTTCACCCCAAGCGACCACCATCGTGGTGTCGAGCAATCCACGCTTATCAAGGTCTTCGATCAATGCGGAATATGCCTGGTCGAAAGGAGGCAAGAATCCATTTTTCAGCGACCAGAAGTTATCGGAGTGAGTATCCCACCAGCGGCAATCGACGGTCACCAATCGAACACCTGCTTCCACCAATCGCCGTGCTAATAACAGGCGTTGATTCCAGCCGGGATTGTCTCCACCCGCCACCTTGCGAGGCGTGAACGAAGCGGGATAACCGTAGCGGTCCTTGATCGCCTGGGGTTCGGAGTCGTAGTCGAAAGCTTCTCGGACTCGCGAACTGGTAATCAGTTCCCAAGCCTGCTTTTGATGGCTGTCAAAAGCATCAATCACACCCGTTTTATCGAGGTCCCGTCGCATCTGATCGAACTCTCGCAGTAATTGCCTGCGATCGGCGATCTGCCCCACACCAATCTCCGCAGCGAACGATAAATTGGGTACAACGAATTTCCTTCCCTTCCCTATCGGGTCCGCAAGTGTTTCAAATGGCCGACAAGCGGGACCAAGATAGGCCGAGTCGGTTCCGGGAATTCGCCGTGGAATCATAACGTAGGCGAGCATCCCCGGATCACGGGATTGCAACTGGCGGGCCACGATACTGCCCATACTCGGGTGAATATTTAGGGAATCATTTTGCCCCGGACCATATCCCGTAAAGACAACCTGATCGCCGCGGGAATGACTCACATCCCCATATTGCGAATGATGTTTGAGGCTGCGAACGATGGACCACTTGTGCATGATAGCCGCCGACTTGGGCAGCAGTTCGCATATTCGCAACCCAGTGACACTGGTGGCGATAGGGTTGAACTCTCCCCGAATTTCCGAGGGAGCATCGGGTTTCATGTCCCAGGTATCCAGTTGGCTAGGTCCGCCACGCATGTGCAGCACAATGACCGACTTGACTCTTTCTTTCCTGCCGGGAGTTGTTGTACCCTGGGCATTCAGACGAAAAAGATTCGCGAGCGTCAAGCCACCCCATCCCAGCGTCCCGAGCCGTAACACGCTGCGGCGGTCGTACTCAGTATTGGTTATAGGCATCCTCTGGTTCCGCATGTTCTTTCCTCCAGGAGTGCGTTTGATTTCGCGAATGGACGGGTTGTTCGATGCCCGTCACGGCAGGATAGTTATCATACCAACTCGTGGACAATCGAGAGTCAAGCCTCCCAGATCCCATCCACCGATTTTCAGGATATTTCGACGACTTAGTCCGTCGCAGAACCGTCTCGAAAAATGACCGAATATATATAGCATCGCTGGACCCTCTTTGATCGGGCCTGAGGCAATTCATTTGTATACTAATTATATCCGTCTGGGTAGCTCAACGTAACAAAAAAATCGACTTTTTTTCATCAACTTGACCAAGCGAAATCCGGATATTCTTACCCTCTTCTTCTTCTGACAATTATTGTACTCCATATTGTTTTATTGTCATTTATTGGCACTTATTGCACCATAAACGGCTCACCCCGACGGCTGTTGCACATCGCTAGATTACCATCAAAGCGCCTTTTGAGGATAACTTTGTCCAATTTTCTGGGTTTACCTTCGGCAATAACTTCGCGCTCATACACTTGCAATTCAGTTCCCGTCGTTGCGTTATCAGCCTGTAATACAAAAATTCGATCAGAAACACGAGGAAACAAACTCGACCCACGATTCCGTGAGTCTCGCGTGCGAATGTTAACATCCATCAACGTCGATAGACCTCTGTCGTTCCCGCGTTCGGTTATTTCCCTGGTGTCCGCACGGGGTCGAGACTTGGAATGTAGTTCTTCTGGGCATCGCCTCGTTTCACCAACTCGCCTACGAACGGCCTAACCGGAACTTTGTTCTTATCTGTTTCCGTTGTTGGTGCATCTATAAATGTGCCGTCGGTCAGCGATACGCGAACCACGCGGCGATAGTTGGCCACGGCTTGTCCCTCGTCCTTTACCTTATGCCGAGCGTCCGAGTTGGGACCAACCGTAAACTCCAAAACGGTGTAATCAGGACTAATCCGATAATATCGGTAGCCGCAGCGCGGAGGTTCGCCGCCCTTCATGACATCAGGATACTCACACAGCCAATAAAGATTACCGTGTACCCAATTCACATAGATCCATTCGTTCTCCTTCAAAATGTCGTTCATTCCCAAGCGTTTGACTACCTCGCCGGTCTTCTTATAAATGACTAACCGATCACCGAATCCTGCATATTGCTTGAACTCGGGAGTTGGTTTCTTGTTGAGTTTGTTCTCACTGCCGACAGGAGGTTTGCGGTCGCACGGTGCCCAGTTCGCCGGTTGCCACACCGCGAACGTCTGGCCACCGGGAGCCACGAAGATATGGGCATAGGCCACGCGGAAATGGTCCAACCCATAAGGCACGCCGACCAGAGAACCGGTATGCTGCTCGCCGCTACGGGTATCCTTCCATGTGAACTTCCAAGGCCCGGGATTCTTCGCGTCTTTCGGTGCCTGGGCCGTCACGACGTAACGCCCATCCAACGACTGGCCAGCGTCCACATACCCGGGTCGGGTATGTCCGGCATAGGCCAGACCCGACAACAGCACCAATACAACGACATTGAAAATGCGCATCATCGCTCCCGGTAAATAGGTCAGAAAGCTTCCTTGACCGGCTTTACCTCCTTGCCGAGGAAAGTCATCGGCCTACCCTCTTTCGACTGGTATTCCTTGTGATAGTCGATCCCCAAAGCATGGCACATGGTCGCCAGAAACTCCTGGGCGTTGACCGGCCGATCGGTCACTTCGCCGCCCTTGGCATCCACCTTACCGATGACACGCCCCCCCTTGACGCCGCACCCGGCCATCCACGTCGTCCATGCCTTGGCATAGTGTCCCGCCCCGAGCGTTTGATTGTAACCCGAATCGCGAAGCTGAGGCGTCCGGCCAAATTCACTCATGAACACGACAAGGGTGGTGTCCAGCAAGCCGCTCGCTTTCAGATCTTCCAGCAGGTAAGCCATTGTGGGATCGAGATAGGCGCTGCGACGTTTGATGTTCTTGTCTGCGCCGCCGTGGTCGTCCCAACCGTCGAGGGTGATTTCAACGAAGGGTACGCCGGCCTCGATGAGCCGCCGAGCCAATAACAGCGATTTGCCAAACGCCGACTTACCATAAGCGTCCCGCGTTTTGGCTGGCTCTGAGTCTAGATCGAATGCCTTCATCTTGTCCGAGCGAAGCAATTGAAGCGCCTTGCGATAGTTGGCCAGGTGCGCGGCGGCGGCAGAGGATGGACGCTGAGATTGTTGAGTCTGTTCAAACTGTTCGAGCAGTTTCGCTCCGTCGTCGAAGAACTCTTGTGTCACAAAAGTCTTGAGATTCTCGATGCCTTTGCTCGGATCGTTTACCGGGACAGGAGAGTGCTTGGGGCCGAGATAGGCCGGAACGGAACGATGCAGCGGACCACTACCCAAACCATCCGAACCAGCGTAAACACTGACGAAATTGGGTAAATCTGCGTCGGGCCGACCAAGCTCGAAGGAGGCTACGTTGCCGATAGAGGGATGGGCGACGGTTCCATTTGGATTGTAGCCGGTGTGCATGAGGATGCGAGCGCGTTCGTGCACGCTGTTACCAGTACTCATGCCACGGATCAAGCAGATGTCATCCATGCGGGCGGCTAGTTTGGGAAACCATTCGCAGAACTGGACGCCGGCCACGCTTGTTGGGATGGTCTTGTTCTGCGCTTTATATTCAGGCACGGTGAAAGTGTGATGTTGACTGACTCCGCCCTGCATGTGCAGCATGATGCAGCCCTTGCGACGGCCGGGTTTGTTCTCCTCGGCAAAGGCTAGTCGCGGCAGCATCCAGCCAGACGGAGATGAGGCAACCACACCGGCCGAGACGAGGCGGAACAGGTCGCGACGAGAATTGCCTTGTGCATCCTTGGAACTCATACTGAACTCCGCAGGGGTTTAATGGTTTAGGAGGAACTCGCTACTGTTGAGCAGCACCCACAACACACGAGCGTAACTCTCCGGCGTCAGCTTATGCCGTTCGACGAATGTACCGAACGTCTTCGCTTCGTCGATCGTGGGGCGGCGAGACAGAGCGGACAGGAAAAGCCCCTCTATGACCTGGGCCGGACTGGTATTACCGGCCACTAAACGTACAACCACTTTTCCGCCGGTGTTGAAGAGTTGCTGGTTCATGAGTCGCAGTGCATGGGGCACACCTAGTTTCAGTTCCATTGGTTCGTCTGCCTCACCCGGACCACGGAAGGCCGCGATGAACACCGAACGCGGCGACGGGGGACGGGCTGCCTTGGGATTGGGTTTCTTGGTCTGCTGCGGTGGGCCTGCCAGATCGGGTAGTTCCAGAGCTAGACAGAGTGCGTCGTACAGTTGCTCGGGCGTTAGCACCTTGGGAGTCATACGTGCGAACAGAGGCTCCGTCTCGGGTTTGTGGTTGGTATCGACAACGCGGCTGGATCGCTGGTAGGTATCGCTCA
>RGDT01000190.1 GCA_009918525.1 Planctomycetia bacterium | reverse complement strand
AATAGGCTTCCTTGAGCGCTTCGGCGGCGGCAGGCTCTTTAATGTGACGAAGCCGCTCGATCGCCGCCAGACGACAAGCAGGCATCTGATCTTCGGCGGCGCATTGTCGTAACACCTTGATGATTTCGCGGGGATCGTGTCCGGAGTGAACCCCTAGACAGGCAATGGCCCGCGCTCGTGCCCCGCCGTCGGTGGACTTCATGACCACTTCTAATGGGTCAGAGGGTTTGCGGAAGACGTCGAAGTTCATCCGCTTGATACTGAAATCGTCCATCGAAGCGCAGCCCGCCAGCGAGCCGAGGCCCGTGAGCAGAGCCGTGAACAGCAAGCGGCGCGGTCGTCCCCTGTCGTGTGCGTTCACCGCGAATCCTCCGCCTCAAGATAATGCGTGGAAGGCAGCCACATAGTCGGTACAAGCATCGCAGTCAATGGGGAAATCGTCGGGAGTGCGTAGCGTTTTCGCGAACGCCATCCGACCCGGAAGCGTAAGCGACGGTCCAAGGCTCTCATCGATCGTTCGTCAAACTATCCATTGCAAATAGCCACGTGTCGGGCTATGGTCTTTTTCCAAGGCAGGGAGGGCCTGTATGCCGTTCCACGTACACACCTCGGACGATCGCCTCGATTTCGCTCGCCGACTCGTGCGAGCCGAAGCCGCCGCGCTGCTCCAGGCTGCCGAACGGCTCGACCGTTCCTTTCTCGATGCCCTAGCTCTGTTGATTCCCGTCGCTGCTGAGGGTCGAGGGCGACTCGCCATCACCGGGACGGGTAAATCCGCTGACATTGCCCAAAAACTATCCGGAACTTTCAGCTCAACCGGTACCCGGGCTTATCTACTTGATGCCACGAGGGCGGTTCACGGCGACCTAGGAATGCTGCATCCTGATGATGTCGCTCTTGTACTCTCTCACTCTGGCGAGAGCGAAGAAATCGTCCGCTTACTGCCCCCGCTTAAAGACCTCTCACACGCCGTTATCGGACTAACCGGCAACCGCAACAGTACTTTAGCTCGATTGGCCGATATAGCGTTGGTGTACGGGCCGCTCGACGAAGCCTGCCCGCTCGGGCTGGCTCCCAGTGCCAGTACTACCGCGATGCTAGGTATCGGCGATGCTCTGGCTCTGACCCTCAGTCGTGAACGTGACTTCAGTCACGATGATTTCGCACGCTATCACCCGGCCGGGAGTCTGGGTCGCAAGCTAGCAAAGGTTGAGAGCATCATGCGTCGTGGGAGCGAATTGCGAACTGCGCCGGTAAACTGCACCGTCCGCGAAGTTTTCGCCCTGGCTCGTCGTGGCTCTCGTCGTAGTGGAGCTGTGCTGCTGCTACACCCCGACGACCGCTTGGCCGGACTGTTCACCGATTCCGACTTGGCTCGCTTGATCGAGACTCGCCGCGACGATGCACTCGACGGCCCGATTGCCACCGTAATGACTGCCAAACCGTACAGCCTCCCTTTGGGTGCACGAGTGGCCGAGGCCATGGAACTAATGCAAAACCATAAGATTAGCGAATTGCCTATCCTCGACACCGAAGGCCGCGCCGTTGGTCTAATCGATATAACCGATCTGGTTGGGATGCAATCCGCAGCCGAAACCCTTGCCCAGCCGCGCCGCCAGACCGCTTGAGGGACGAAGAATGACTCTGGCGAATCGTTGTCGTCGAATCGGGATGCTATGTGTCGATGTCGATGGTGTCCTTAGCCCCGGGGACATTGTCTATGCCCAGGCGAGCGGGATGTTTCAACGCTCCGATTGCGGCGAAGAAAAAGCGTTTCACGTCCGGGACGGCTCCGGGTTCAAACGCTGGCATAATGCGGGGAAACACTCGGCCATCGTCACGGGGCGGCAATCAGCGATGGTAAGCGTGCGAGCGAGAGAAACCGGTATCGCCCACGTCCTTCAGGGATGTCGAGATAAGGTCGAGTCGCTTGAAGGATTATTGGCCGACTTGAAGGTCGAACTATCCGAGGTGTGTTTTGTGGGCGATGACGTGATTGATGTTGGAGTGATGGAGCGAGTCGGGCTGGCGGTAGCCGTCGCGGATGCCTGCGTCGAGGCTCGTCAAAGTGCCCACTACATCACCCGGCAGCCGGGCGGACGCGGTGCAGTTCGCGAGGTGATTGAGTTGATTCTACGCTGTCAAGGCACCTGGTAGTTGGAGCTGATGACGCGAGTCGTCGGGTGAGTGAAACGGGAGCGGTCGTCATGTGGACTCCTAAGCGTATCGTGATGCTCGTTGCCAGTTTCCTCCTCTTTTCGTTTACTTTTGTTTGCTACGGATTCAGTAGCATCGGCCGCATCGACGGTCTACCGCCACTGCCGGCGATCTACTACCCTGGAGGCGGCGGGAGTGAACTGCCCGAACGGCCCGAAGGTCCTTCCGCTCTGGAATTGCGGCTGGAAACGGCCTTCGGGAAGGGCTGCCCCGAGATGAACCGTGCCATTCGGTTGGATGTTCGTTCGCGCGGCATGTTGCTTTCCGCTGAAAATTTCACCGTGATGGAGGACGGCCGCGTCTCGCTAACTCCTATTAGCGTGGCGTTGTTCAGTAAAGATTCGCGATCACCGGAAATCAACATTATCAAGGGAGACGTGGCCTATATCAAGTTCGATCGGCCGGTGCGGAATTTCAGCGAGATCGGTTCGCGCAAGATCGACGCGGCGGAACTGGCGGGTAAAATCTCGATAGTCAATAATCGCAAACGCAAGGAACGCGATCAAGATTTACGGATTACCATCCCGCTCGGTCCTCTTTATTTTGAAGAGAAGTCGCACAAAATTTGGACTTACGACCATATCGAAGTACGAGACCACAAAAGCCAACCTGAACCGCACATCGTCAAAGGCAAAGGCATGGAAATGGAATTGGCCACCGAGCAGCAGCCAGGCAAAGCTCGTGACAGTTTCAGCGGGGTTAAATGGCTCAGCCTTCAGGCCGAGGTTGATATCACTCTCCACACCGACGGAAAGCAAAATTTCTTCGACACCTCCGTGTCGCCAGAGTCTCGGCCGAGTGGGCCAGCCCCGAAACAATCGATAGTTCGTGTGACGACGCCAGGGCGCTTTCGCTACGACATGAATAACAAAGGGTCGGACGTGGCGACGTTTGACACGCCGCCGCCTCCTACCAGCAATGGACCGTCGGCGGCTCCCCAGGTCCGCGTTCATCGTCAAAATTTCGGGCCGCCGTCGAACGACCGCTTGGCCTGCACCAAATTGCGCCTGACGGTTCGTCGCCGCGACAGTAAGTCGTCCACCAAAGAAGCGGCCGGTGGCGAATCGGTACGAGTCGAGACGATCCACGCGACCGGCCCTGATGGTGAAGTGGTGCTAACATCCGACGCAGAGAAACTGGACGCCCGTGGTGGTGATTTTTTCCACGATACGCTCAAAGGAATAACAATCCTCAAGGGAAATAGTGGCGTACTGGTACTAAAAGATAGTAGCGAGATTCGCGCGGCCGAATTAGAGCTACAAAAACGCCCCGCCGCGCCGGCTCGGCCCGGTCAACCCGTCAAGGATAGCTACGACGTGCGAGCCGTCGGCCCAGGTAGGTTGCACTTCCGCGATGATAAGGAAAAACGCTCGCTGCATGCTTTCTGGATTCGGCTGTTGACGATGACCCGTGATAAGCAGGAGGATCTGATCACGCTGATCGGTGAGGCTCGTTTTGTCGATGAGCTAGGCGATCAAAATCTCAGTGCTGACGAACTGAAAGTGTGGCTCGATCCCGAACAGCCTCGCCCCGCGGGAGTGCGAACGGATAACGTCAACTCTCCGACTGGTGGACGACGACCCAGGCACCTAGAAGCCAACCGAAATGTCAAAGTCCGCTCGAAAGAAATGAATATCACCGAGAATAACCGGCTTGTAGTCTGGTTTCAGGACGAACCGCAGGCAAAACTTCCGACCGAAACCAAATCGATTGCTCCCGAGACATCGAAACTTCCCGCTGTCGCCCCGACAACCACGGCCCCGAAACCAGTCGCACCGGGTACGCCGATACTGGGGGCACCCACGGTGCCAGGACAGCCGCCGCGGCCTTTTGACCTCAAGGCGCGGTCTATCCAGGCGAGGGTGATTCGTGCAACAGCCCGCAACAGCATCGACGAACTGTTCTGCGAAGGTGCGGTTGCCATCACTCAGGCACCGCTGAAAACAGGAGAGAAGGGGACCGAGATAAAAGGTGATACACTGAAGATGAATGCCGCCCCCAATCAGTGTTATGTGTTAGATGTGGTTGGTGATACAGCGGAGTTACACACGCAAAAAATTTCGATCCTTGGTCCGCAGGTAGTGATCGATCAACACCGCAACATGGCATGGGTGGTCGGCGACGGGGCCATGACCATGGAATCGGCCACGAATTTCCAGGGCGACAAACTCAAGAGCGCGGTTCCGCTCAATGTTTTGTGGAAAGACCGAATGTTTTTCGATGGCTCGTCCGCGGAATTTCATGGCGATATACAAGCGACACAGGACAACTCCCGGCTCGAGTGCCAGAGAATGCAAGTCACATTCGACCGCGTGGTACAGTTAAAGGCGGGTAACAAATCCGACCAAACGCCGCGCGTTCGTTACATGGTTTGCAGTAAAGAAGCAAAGGTCGAAGAGACGGTTCTTAAAGGCAAAGAGTTTGTGAAATATCAGAGGTTGGAAGGCACTGGTCTCACCATGCAGGCGTTGGAAGTGGACGAGGGCGTTAAAGTACCCGGAGGCAAAACGACGGCCGGAAATCGCGTAACGACGACCGGGCCTGGATCATTTCGTGTTGTGGAATCGGGAGATTCTGATAATTTTGATCCGTTGGGTGCAACCAATCCCAAAACGGTGACGCCTCCAACTTCGTCAATGCCGAAGAAAACCGGCATGAAGATGACGTATGTGGCTTTTCAAGATTTGATGGATGCGAACAGCAACACAGGTATGGCCGCGTTTTATAAAAATGTGCGTGTGTTGCATTTGCCGGTGAGTTCAGCGGATGTGAAGGTGGATCTAAACGCGATATTGGCTCGCGAACTACCGGAAGGTGGTCTCTATCTAAGAGGCGACCGCTTAAAGGTGATGGACCGAGCGACCGATGGGAAACCTAACAAACGCATGGTGGCAGAGGGCAGTGTGCGGGTGCAGGGGCGTGACTTCGACGCTTCAGCCGACGTGGTGATGTACGACGAGGCAAAGGATCAGATAGCGTTTGAAAGTAAAGAGGGAACGGCAACATTGCGTAAGTTCGAGACACAGGGTGGGCAACCGCAGGTCGTTTCGGCGAAGCGAATCTTGTATAACCGTCGAACGAAAGAGATCAAAACCGAACGTACCAACAGCATTCATGGTGAAACATTCGGCAAGTGATGCAGTCACCGCCAGCGACGTCGCTTTAGAACATACCGTCGCTCACGCTTCCGGCTCGGATGGCGTTCGCGACATTACTACGGAATTCGCTGGCTCTGATCGTCAGAGCCGCCTCATCTTGACAGATAGAACCAGTGTCCAGAGAATAAGATTTTAGTCCAACAGACAAGGTAGCCCCCGTAGCTCAGGGGATAGAGCATCGGTTTCCTAAACCGAGGGTCGCAGGTTCGATTCCTGCCGGGGGCATTCAGGCGAGACGATGCACGCACGTGCAAAACAGCACCCATTCACATGACCAGTCGCGCCGCGACACGCGCCGCCTCGATCAAACTGATCGGGTCGGCGATCCCTCTACCGGCAATGTCGTAGGCCGTGCCGTGCGCCACACTTGTCCTTATGATGGGTAGTCCCGCCGTGATGTTCACACATCGCAAACCGCTACGCAATTTCATCGCGATGTGTCCCTGATCGTGATACATGGCCACCACGCCGTCGAACTCGTCTCGCGCCGCTCGCACGAATAACGTGTCGGACGGCCACGGCCCGCTCGCGTCGATCCCCTCGCGCTGCGCTGCCTCGACAGCCGGGACGATCAAACGTCCTTCCTCGTCGCCGAATAGTCCACCGTCGCCGGCGTGTGGATTGAGAGCCGCTACACCGATTCGGCCCGGCCTACCGACTAATCGCGGTATTAACTGATCCAATAATACGATACGCGAATAAATCGATTCGGGGGTAAGCATCCTCAGGGCGTCGCGTAAGGCGACATGCAACGTAACGTGGGCTACTGCAATCCCGTCCCCGTACAGCACCATCGCATGAGAAGGCGCGCCCGTTCTCTCGGCCAGTATCTCGGTATGCCCAGGATGGGGCACCCCAGCCGCGTGCAACCCCTCCTTGTGTAACGGACAAGTGACGATCCCGTGCGCCTTCCGAGCCAGCGTCAGGTCGATGGCCTGGCACAAAAAATCGTACGCTGCTCGACCCGCCGCCGCGCTCACTTGGCCGATAGCAACGCCTTTCAGATCGACGCCCGTCGCCTGGAGGCAGGGAATCCGCGTTGACGTGGGCGGTTCTTCGGCTCCTACCACATCCGCTGTCGTCATGCCGCGCAACCAGGCGACATCCCCGACCACCACAGGCCGACAAAACGTCACGAGTTCCGGCCAAGCTTTTACGACGACTTCCGGCCCGACACCGGCCACGTCGCCCAGTGTGATAAGTAATTTCGGATCGTCGGGGTCGCTCATGGCGTCTCCGGGGGGAAGGTCTGGCATGTCAAGGTTCTCCGATGGCAGGTCTCGCTATTGTAGTGCTCGGCTCTGAGCTTCCGCCTCTGAGCTTCCGCCTCTAAGACGGGGTGCTTTTGGTGGCGGGGAAAAGTATTCAATACATCATCCAACCGGTTGGGGAACTCAAGAATTTACCGGTCGAAGAATCGGAGCGTTGACACACCCCGCTCGTCTTTAACGCCATGCGGCATACAGTGTCATCCCATTATAATCCCGCACGAATCCCGCCGCCTCTAGGAGTTCACGACCCGGTCCAGCCGTCACTGGCGTTCCGTTCCACTCTTCAACAGTCAGCTTGTGCCGTAGAGTCAAGTCTTTCTGTCGCTCGAAAATGCCTGGTAAGGTCTTAACGGCTGCAGTAATGTCTTCGCGGCTGGCACTAGGCAGCGCGGTGATTTTCTTGCCCTGAGCCTCCACCAAGAGAATCGGGCGCCCTGCTTTGAGGGCCACCCAGTTCCCTGGCCGACGCAGGAGCGACCGTGTGCCGCCGTCGAGCAAGGCTACGTCGAACGGCGCACCAGCTCCGTAGAGATTGGCCGGGTCCATACTGTGGACCAGGATAACCGTCGCTGAGATCGTGCTGGGCGCATCAATCAACAATTCAAACGCCTCGGGCAAAGCGAATTGTGCCCCACTTAGTCCCTCGACGAAATACCCGCGGCGCACCTCGCCGCTAAGTTCCAACCGCGACAGTACTTCATACAGGACACGCCAGGGCAGCAGGTTATCGTCCATCGACGCCAACTCGCGAGCCGCCAAGCCATAGCGCTCCAGCAAGAGCGAACATTCCGCAATGGCGCGTTCCTCTGGCGTAGGGCGACCCCATTTCAATAACTGCCAGCGTCCTTCGGGTCGCTGCGTTACCTGTCGCCGCATGGCTCGCAGGGTTGGTCGTAACGCTTTCGCCGAATCGTCGGTCGGTTCTCCTCGACGGGCCACTTCGACGCGGTCGCAGCTAACTAAACCACAGCGAGCCAATTCCCATAAGCGCTTACGCACGTCCGAAGGAGCTAAGCCTGTCTCGATGGCTAGATCACTGAGAAACGCCGCCCCACTGCGGTGGAGTGTTTCAGCGACGAGGCGTGTTGACTCCTCTTGGGATGAACCAAGATCGGGCGATAACTGTGACACTATTCCCCTATGGTAGAACGCTACATTCTCACCTCGAAAAACCCACACGCCGCTTCCGCCCGCTACCCAGTCATCCAGCCAACGCGGCGAGTAGCCTGGCACCCGCGCTGGCAATACGCTTTGCTCCCAAAGGTCAATGGGAAGCGCAACACCTTGCAAACGGCCCAGAACCTCCGCCATCCGGTCGGGGATTCCGGGCGTTGACACGCCCCGCTCGCT
>RGDT01000189.1 GCA_009918525.1 Planctomycetia bacterium | reverse complement strand
TTGGAGGTTTAACAATAATGACAAAAAGGTATGTGTTGCGAAAATACGCTCGACAACTGATCCGAAGCAGTACACGGAGATCACTATAGACAACGGTAGCAAATATGCATGTAGTAGATGTGAACATTCTATTGGTAGCGGAATTGTGTGCAGACACTATTTGTGTATGATCAGGGAAGGTGTAGATAATGAAAAGGTAAATGCAGCATTTCCGATACATGCAATTTATATACACAATCAATGGTTTCAAAATGGTAACCTACCGCTGACGGGGCATGAAGTGTATGTGCGACCTCAATCGCGAGATCGTCACCCGCCAACTTCACTCGTCGCCCTGATAAAGTCGCTCGATACGCTCGGCATACTTCTTCAGAATGAAGCCACGCCGCAATTTCAGGCTCACCGTCATCTCGTCGCCCGCCACGCTGAACGGCTCCGGCAACAACGCGATCCGCTTCAGCCGTTCCATGTGCGACAAATCCGCCAGGGCCGCATCGCACTCGGCTTGCATCAATGTCACAACGTCCGGCCGATCGGCCAGCACCGCAGGTATTTCAGTAGTGCCGAGACGCTGCTTGACCGCCGACCACACCGGAACGATCAACGCCGTCAGGTAGTTTCGCCCTTCGCCGATCACCACTGCCTGATCGATCAATGGCGATTGCACCAACAATCCCTCCAGATTTGGCGGCGCTACTTTCTTGCCGTTGGACAAAACCATCATCTCTTTCTTGCGTCCGGTGATGGTCAGAAAGCCCTCGGCGTCCAGCGTGCCCAGATCACCGGTGTGCAACCAACCGTCGCGAATGACTTCGGCCGTCGCCTCTGGTTGCTTCCAGTAACCTTTCATGACGTGTGGCCCACGGGTCAGGATTTCGCCATCCTCAGCGATCTTGACCGCGACTCCCGGTATGGCTCGGCCCACGGTCCCGACCTTGTATGCGGTCGGCGTACTGAACGCAATCACCGGCGATGATTCCGTCAACCCGTAACCCTGCAAGAGCATCAATCCCGCGTCGAGATATTCACGAGTAATAGCGACGGGCAACGGCGCGCCTCCCGACGACATCGACACCAATCGGTTTCCAAACACGGCCTTGAGTCGTCGTCTTTTCTCGTCCAACGGCAGAGCAGCTAACGCGGCGAGCAGCTTTTCGTAGAATCGCGGAACGCTGGCCACGTGCGTCGGCCGTATTTCGGCGAGATTGTCCACCATCGTCTCGGCTGACTCGGCCAGAGCCAACACACTGCCCGCAGCCATCGCGGTGTAATGGTCAACCGTGCGAGCGTAAATGTGAGTGTAAGGCAGCCAGGATAGAACCACGTCATCCGGCTGATGCGACTGCATTTCCAGACACGCAAAGGCGTTAGATAACAAATTGCCGTGCGTTAGCATCACTCCTTTAGGATTACCCGTCGTGCCCGATGTGTACATGACGGCGGCAAGGTCGTCGCGGCACGTGGAAGCCAACCTTCGGTCCAGTTCGCTCGCCATGCGGGGCATCGCCTGCCATCCGGCCAACCGGAACCCTTGCCACCACATCGCCTCGGGCATTGGCTGAAACGACACCACACCCCGCAGGTTCGGCAATTCCGCCCGAATCGAGTCGAGCTTGTGATACTGTTCGCTGTTACTGACGAACGCCCAGACCACGCCCGCGTCGGCAAATTGAAAATGCACCTGCCGAGCCGTCAGCGGCGCGTGGGGCGAAACGGTCACCGCCCCAGCATACAGAATGGCCATGTCAGCCATAAGCCAGTCTGCGCTGTTTTCGCCCAGCAGGCCAACACGGTCGCCCGGCCTCACCCCGGCTTCAATCAGAGACGCCGCCACGCCCCGTGCCGTTACGTGGTAGTCGTGCCATGACAAATCATGATACAGTCCGTGGCGTTTGTAGCGCAGCCCGGTCACATTGCCCAGTTTGTGGGCGTTAAAGTGAAGCAGTTGTGCGAGATTATCGAACGCCATAAGACACCTCTAGCTCTATTATCCATACAACCATTCGTTTTTACCAGACCTGCACTACCGGTATATTTTCCACAGTTCAAGACAGGAAATTTGGGTAATTCGCTGACACGAATTTGGATCGTGTGCATAATTATTTACGAGTAGGAAACAAATAGGGAAAACGAAAGGCGGTGAAGATGGGAAACGCTAATCGTTAATACTCGACGCACGGCGTGGTGACTTTCCAATACACGGGACACACCGTCAGGTCGGTCACTCGGAGCACGCCGGACGACGATTGCGGACGTGGGGGCGGGGGCCTCATGCGTCTGCTCTACCCGGCGGCTGTTCTCCTCACAAAGGATGAGCGGCTGCCGGGTAGTTGTATTGTTAGATAGAAGGGATTTGTTTATCACGGGCCAGTTATGGAGCCGACGACTCGAGTCGGTAGGTTGCGTTCGATAACCCAGATGAAACCACCGACCGGTAATGACTTTAGCAAAACTTACTTGATGGTGCTGGACATCTGGAAAACCGGAAGCAATAAGCCGGCTACAATCAGCAGGGTAAACACTGCCATTACCAACAACATCACCGGTTCTAGCAAGCGCACGAATAAGTCAAGTTGACGGTTGGTCCGTTTCTCCAATCCCTCGGCCACATCGACCAACACTTTTTCCAAGTTATTACTTTCTTCGCCGACCGAGATAATCTCAATCACATCTCGCGGAATGTACTTGCACGCTGCCAAAGGTTCGGCTAACCGATCACCGCCTTTGACGTTCTCGGCGGCCTTATCAATCGCTTCAGCCAACACCTTATTACCCGTGGAGTCCTTAGCGATTCGCAAGGCATTGAGGATAGGGATACCGTTGTGCAACATGGTCCCCAGAATACGGGCGAATCGCGAGATAGCGAGGTTGAGAAAGATACCGCCTGCTCCCGGAACACGAAGTTTCCAGGCATCGAAAGTCAATCGCCCGGACGGTGTGCTGGCCCAACGCCAGAAACCCCACCACGCCAACACAAGCGCCGCTAACACGAAGATGGCATAGCGTTGCAACACATAGCTCAGGCCGATCAGCATCACCGTCAGAAACGGTAATTCACCCGATTCGGACAGTTTGTCGAAAATGGGTTTGAACTGCGGCACAAAGAAAATCACCAGGATATTCAACACCGCGATGCCGATCACGGCCAAAAACACCGGATAGGCCAACGCGCCGGTGACTTTAGCCTTGAGGTCTTCCTGATGTTCGGTGAAGTTAGCGATTCGCCGAAGCACGTCTTCCAGAAAGCCGCCTTCCTGGCCTGCCTTCACCATGCTCACCGCTAGTTCGTCGAAAACGTTGGGATATTGGGCCATCGAATCGGCCAAACTGGTGCCGTCGGCAACTTTCGCTTTCACCTCGCGGATAACTTCGCTCAACCCCGGATTCGACGCTTGCCGTTCTAGAATGTCGAAGCTCCGCAACAACGGTACACCCGAATGCAAAAGGTCGGCCAACTGTGCATAGAACGTCGCCAGATGTCGGCTACCGACACGTTTGCCGCCTCCGGATCCGGTCACTGTCGTCTTTTTCGGCGCGATGCGAAGCGGAAACAGCCCGCGAGCATCTAGCATCGCCATCACTTCGCGCTCGCTACTGGCTACCAGCGTTCCCGTAGAGCGGGCACCCGTCGATCCCATCGCTTCGTAATTGAATTCCGGCATCGTTCCCTCGTGGCTCTAGACGCGGCTCCAGTGGACGATTTCACCCCATCATTCTATTTACGCGATCAGGTCACCGGCCGTTACTCGCGCCACCTCGTCAATAGTCGTGCGGCCGGCCAGCACTTTGCGCCAGCCGTCCTGGCGTAGCGTAATCATGCCTTCCTTGAGGGCCTGATTGCGGATAGCCGAGGCGTTGACACGTTGCACACACATATCGCGAATGGTGTCGCCCGTTATCATCAATTCATAGATACCTGCCCGACCGCGGAATCCCGTGTTACGGCAAGCGCGACAGCCTGCCCCTTTCCACAGTTTCAACGGCCCTTTTCCTTCGGGTCGGGGGAAGTCGGCAGGAATCTCGTGCTGTTCTGGTTCCCACTCCACCTTGCAATCCGAACAGATGGTCCGCACCAGGCGTTGCGCCATGACCGCCTCAACTGTCGTGCCGACGAGGAACGGCTCCACTCCCATGTCGATCAACCGCGTAAAGGCGCTGGGAGCATCGTTGGTGTGCAGCGTGCTGAACACGAGGTGTCCCGTCAGCGATGCCTGGATTGCGGCTTCGGCCGTTTCCGTATCGCGCATTTCGCCGATCAGCACGATGTCTGGGTCGTGCCGCAGAATGCTGCGCAAGCACGAGGCGAACGTCAGGCCAATCTTGTGATGTACCTGAATCTGGCTGATACCCGGCTGTTGATATTCGACGGGATCTTCGACGGTTATGATCTTCGTCGTTTCGTCTTTGATTTCGTTGAGCGCCGAATAGAGCGTGGTGGACTTACCCGAACCGGTTGGCCCGGTGACTAGTACGATGCCGTGCGGCCGGTCGATCACCTGTTTGAAGGTGCGATAGGTGTCGGGCAACATGCCGATGCTGGACAGGTCAAACTTCATGCGGTTCTTGTCGAGCAACCGCATACAAATTCCCTCGCCGTGTACCATCGGGATGATCGACACCCGGACATCGATCTCGCGATTCTGTACGCGCATCTTGATTCGGCCGTCCTGCGGCAGACGCTTTTCGGAAATGTTCAACCGGCTCATGATTTTGAGGCGGCTGATGATGGCTGCCTGGAAGCGAGTGATTTCCGGCGGCATCGGTTGCGTTTGCAACAGTCCGTCAATGCGGTAGCGTATGCGCAGGGCCCCTTCTTCGGGTTCGATGTGGATATCGCTGGCACGTTCGTTGGCCGCTTCGATGAGGATTTCGTTGACCAGTTTAACGACGCTGGCCTCGGAAGCCATTTTGGCGGCTTCCGAGTCGTCGGCCTCAAGTCCTTCGAGAAGTTCGACCTGTTCTTCGCCGCGTTCCTGGACCAAGGCGCTAACGGTTTCACCGCCGACGCCGAAGTGAGTTTTTATCAGGCGGTTGATTTCGCGAGTACTGGCGAGTACTGGTTGGACTTCCAATCCCGTGTGCATGGCCAGTTCGTCGAGGGCGTAGACGTCGAACGGGTCGCCGGTCGCCACGACAAGCGTGCCGTTGTCTCGGCGTAGGGGCATCAGTGTACGACGATGCACAAGCTTGAGGGGCATAGCCTGAAGCGTATCCGGCTCGACTTTGACATTCGTCAAATCGACTAGCTCTAGCCCGAACTCTTCAGCCAGTGCGGGGAGGAGTTGTTCCTCCTTGACGAACCCTTTTTCCACCATCAACTGATGAAGCGGTTTAGAGGGATTTGCCGATTGCACATCTTGGAGGCGCGGGAGGTCTTCGGACTTCAGTGCTCCCATCCGAACGAGACGTTGCGCTATACTCATACCGGCCTCTAAAACGCGACGAGTGCCACCCAACTATAGAACCCCAGAGTCAATTTCAAGGTAGCAGACAAGATAAGGTAAGGGAATCTCGATTGGGCGATATAGAGGGTCAGCAGATTCTATGCAGCCGTCAAAGGCGATGAAGCCCGCGTGAAGCGATTGTCAAGGGTCGTCGGAGTGTGGGCGAGCCGAGGAATGGTGTCCCTGGTGGGGTTCTGAGCGTTACTCGCCGTCATCTCCGCTACTGCTTTCGGATTTTTTCTCTCCTTTCTTCTTGAAGATCGACTCGACTGCGATGGCAGCCCCGAGGATCATTATCTTGACTTGGTTGTCCGTCGCAAAGTTGGGAGCAATCTGGACTCCGTGGGTGTCGTCTCCCGAGAAAAGCGACTTGGCAAGTCCGGTCCAAGTTCGAGAGACCGACCCCATCTCTGTCTTGTTGTCGGGAGAGATGAATTGATATTCCGCTTTGAACATCTTTCCGCGAATCTCTCCCAAATGTTTGCCATCCTTGTCGTACATGTGGAAACCGCTGCTCAAACTGAACACCTTGGACTTGTACTGCCCGAGAACCTCTCCCTGGGAGGAGAGGACTAGATCTTTCTTAAAGAGCCAACCGCGTCGCACCAAGGAGAAAACCAGGGCGTTATCAGCCGTTTGTCGAACTTCGATGGTGACCGATCCAAGCAGTGAAGAAAAGAAGGGCGTGACATCTTTTCCCATGGCCAACATTTTGCCTGCTTCGTCCAGAATCTCGAACGATTTGCTCGACGAGAAGGCTTTGGATTGCGACTTCACGACGAACTTGTTTTGCTCTAGTAGCATGAACAAACCTTTCAGATGGTGACGTGTTTCATCAACTTCCAAGAAATCAGAGATACAACAACGACACGAACACTCCTTGATCGGTTGAATCGACCAAACATGATGGCCGACCCAATCGCTTCGTGGTGATTGGCAAACGGGCGATAAATGATTACCACACGGAAAATTAATATAACACCAACCGCATAACTAACAGTTGTCGAGTCGTCGCACCAACCGGAACGTCAAATTAATTCGTTCTCCCACTTTTTTCATTGTTTTGGGGATCTGGTGCAACCAATGGTGTTGGGTCTCCCCTTTCATCATCAAGAGACTGCCATGAGTCAGTTCGATGCTTGACTTAAGCTCTTTCCGTTTTTTGTGGCGAAACTGGAACATTCGGGTAGCCCCGAAACTGACAGAGGCGATGACCGGATTCTCTCCAAATTCTTTTTCATCGTCGCTGTGCCAGGCAACACTATCTTGGCCGGTCCGATAAAGGTTTAAGAGCACGCTGTTAAATAATTCTCCTGTATGTAACTCAACGGCCCGCTTAACCTCCACAAGTGCTGGAGTCCAGTGCATGGGAACATTTCTCAGCCCGGAATAGGTATACGCTGTCCCCTCGTCGCCATACCAAGCGGTTAGCCTTGGCATCATGACCGACTTACCATAGAGGGTGATGCTTTCATGCTGCCAGGTAGTGGTTTCGCGAAGCTCGACCAGGAGTCGATCGGCATCTCTCCTGCAAAAGAACTCAGAAAAAAACGTGACATCTCCTTCGGGAACGTCGATCGCTTGGGGTATAAAGTCGGTCATAGGCTACCGTCGCGTAAGCTATTGATCACGTTGGACCCATTCATGGCGAACGAATCACCATGCAAAATCCCACACAATCACACTAACAAATCTGACTTCGCCATCCTAGAGTTGTCTGGCATGGTGTCAAGCAAAAAGCCAAAAAGTGTCGATTTTTTGTTTTAATTTCATTTTAACTTCATACAATCTCATTATTAGATTATATGGATGGTTATTCATACGATCATTTTGAGATCAATCCATAAGCAATATGATAATTGGATTAGAAATACATGACAAAGATCATATTTACCTCGTGATTAGCCGTGGTTCTGATGATTCGGTCTCACTTTCGGCAGAACTACTGTTCATCGATTTTTTATCATTACTGGGTAGGGTCATCATCGCAGGCGTTTGGCTTTGATCTGACATAAGCGGTGTCCTATGGCGTTGAGAGTGTGGGAAGCATAAAAAACAGGAGACACGATAAACGTGCCTCCCGTAAAAGTGCACACATGTATCTTTCTTCGGAAACACGCATTTTCTGCCCCGAAATGCTCCAAAAAGCGATGCAGGCGTTGCACGGGCATCGGTTGACACCGCTCGGTCGATGCTTTTTTTGCTGATGCTCTTTGTCATTCCTGAGATGCTCGCATCGTCAGAAAGAAATAGCACATATCGACAACCGACAACCGACAACCGACAACCGACATCCATTTCATCTATCACGAGTAAAGGCCGCGCCCAGTCGCCCTTGCTCATATTGAATCGTTTTGATTCTCTACGGTTTCAGCCCAACCGCACCTTCGCCCGGATCGCCGCCAGCCTCTCGCCCGGGGTCGCGGCCCGGTTCGGGCACGCCGAGACCGGCGAGGCCGCCCTCGAGCGTCAACTGGAGGTGGAATGGTCCCGCGTCCAGCACCACGTCACCCGGCCGGACGGTGCGACGGATGGCGTCGCCGAACGCCAGCGTCTGCTTCACGTCGCGCAGGCAGAGCGACGGTACCTCGGAGTGG
>RGDT01000188.1 GCA_009918525.1 Planctomycetia bacterium | reverse complement strand
GTTCGTCATGACTGGCTCCGGTGGGTGGGGCGGATTCCCCGGACGAACGCGTCCAGTAAACCCGCTACTTTATCATACGCCGCGCCCCCGCCAGTTGTTACGCTCTTTAGGAGTTTAAGTCAAAAAAATCTGCCTTTGAGTAGAATTTTCTTGACAAGCAGCAGGGCGACGATCCGATTTCTTCTGATGCACCCCAGGAAACCGCTCGTATGTTCACTGCTTTGCTAAACATTTTTGATCATTTCGGCGAAATGACGCTCTTCACACTCCGTACTCTTCAGGGAGTGCTTCAAGGTGCCGGCCGCGATACGTTTTTGAACATCTGTATCGCGGTGGGTGCGGATAGCGTCGGGGTGGTCATGGTCACTGGGGCATTCATCGGCATGGTGCTGGCCGAGCAATCCTATGCTCAGTTCCACAGTTTGGGAATGCAAAATACTCTCGGCTCGATCATCAACGCTTCCGTCGTTCGCGAACTTGGACCCGTTCTCGCCGGTGTCATGTTAGCTGGCCGCGTTGGTTGTGCCATGGCTGCCGAACTAGCAACGATGAAAGTAACCGAACAGGTGGACGCGCTGGCCTGTCTAGGGGTCGATCCTGTTCGCTATTTAGCGGCTCCGCGTTTCGCTGCCTGCGTCCTGCTGATTCCGCTATTGACTATCATTGCCAATTTTATGGGAGTCCTCGGCGGGGCGTTTGTATGTATTCACATTTACCATGTCGAGGCCCATTACTACTGGATCAATTCGCAGGGCCATATCGGCATCTGGGATTTGGTGACTGGCCTCATTAAACCTACCTTTTTTGGTGCGGCCATTGCCGTCATTGCCTGCCAACGTGGTTTGACCAGCGAACCGGGTGCGCAAGGCGTCGGCCGAGCCGCTACCCGTTCGTTCGTGGCGTCGTTTGTGGTGATTATCATTCTCGATTTCTTCCTGGCCGTTTTGCTCAACAATCTCCAGGGATACTTATGGCCGCACACGCGGGGGTTGAGTTGAACGATCGACACGTCTACGATTGTGCAACCGCGGAGAGGGCCACAGGAGGGCTTCCGCTCTCTCGCCCCAAATGCGCGATTCGGGGATACCAGTTATGAATAATCCCGAAACGATCGTTTCGCTCAAACAAGTGTCAATGGAGTTCGGCTCTGCGCGTATATTGCACGCTATTGACTTGGACATCGTGCGTGGTCAGACGGTCGCTATCATTGGTGAGTCGGGGTGCGGTAAAACGGTCACGCTCAAACTCATCGTCGGGTTACTTAGGCCCACTATCGGCTGCGTCTTTTTCGATGGTCGTGACTTGACGACTTTCTCCGAGACCGAGCTGACCCGGCAACGGTTACGAATCGGCTTCTTGTTTCAGGGTGCGGCCTTGTTTGACAGTCTGAGCGTGTACGACAATGTTGCCTTTGGCCTGCGTGCCCAGCGTCGGCCTGAAACGGAGATTCGTGAGATTGTTCGTCAGAGGTTATCGGAAGTTGGCCTACCTCTGTCGTCAGCCGAGAAGAAACCAGCGGAACTGTCCGGCGGAATGCGAAAACGGGTCGGCCTGGCTCGCGCGCTGGCACTCGACCCAGAAGTGATGCTCTACGACGAACCGACGACCGGTCTGGACCCCATAATGACCGACGTGATCAACGAACTGATTCTCCAGACGAGAACCCGTCGCCCAATCACGAGTGTCATCGTTACGCACGAAATGCGAACCGTTCACAAGTGCGCTGATCGCGTTGTCATGCTGTATCCGTTATCGCGATTGAATCCCACTGATCCACAAATTCTGTACGATGGGACACCCCAACAACTGGGCGAGAGCAACGATCCACGGGTGAAGCAGTTTGTGGACGGCGAAGCACGTGAGCGATTACAGGAACTGGCACGACAGGAGGGATCCACATGAACGACCGTAGCATGCGCCTTCGCCTCGGGGCGTTCGTCATCCTGGCATTTTGTTTGTTGGGCGCTATGGTGTTCATGTTCGGTAGTTTGCCGGGACTGTTTAAGCGGACGAGTACGTACACCGTCCGGTTCACCGATGCGCCCGGACTAGCTCCCGGAGCTCCGGTGCGGCGAAGTGGCGTTCGCATCGGTGAAGTTCGCGAGGTCCGTCTCGACGAAGATAGCGGTATCGTTCGCGTGCGTTTGGCTATTGATAGTCCCTATCGCCTTCGTCGTTCCGATGAGGCGACCTTGGTTGTCGGTTTGCTCGGCTCGGATGCAGGCATTGACTTCATTCCCAAAGTGTTGGCCGAAGGCGATCCGGTGGATCGCGAACCCGTGGAAGTGGGAGCGGAGTTAGCCGGACGTCGTGCCGCGACGGTCAATTCCCTGCTCCGAGGGGCGTCGGAAGTAGTGCCGACCTCCCAAGAGGCTCTCAACGACTTGCGTAAATCTGCCGCCCGCCTGGAGAAGTTTGTCGCCCGTCTCGAAAAATCGATTCCCACTGCCGAGGAAACCCTGATCGAGTACACCAAACTGGCCAAATCGGCTAACCAACAGATACCCGAGCTTCAAAAGACCAATGTCGAGATACGGGAGTTCATCAAAGAGGTGCGAGGAATGACGCCGCAAATCGAAAAAACGCTCGATGAATATCGCCTATTGGCTCAGGACACCCGGCGTGCCATTCCTCGGGCTGAAAAATTGGTTGATAATATTGATGGTGCCGTCAAGTCGATCCGGGAGACGATCCCGTCGGTTCAAAAAACGATCGAGGATTTCGGATCGGCCGCACGCAGTGTACAGCGATCGAGCGAGGATCTGAACCGGGTCGTCATGGAAAACAAAGAAGGTATTCGCGTTGCGGTAACGAAGTTCAACAAAAATCTCGATGATCTCAAGGAATTCCTTAGCGAAGATAACAAAAAAAATGTCTCAGAAAGTTTACAGAAAATTCGCCAAACTCTGAACGATCAAAACATCCGCCGCCTCGAGCAATTATTGGCCAACATCAGCGGGGCCAGCGATCAATTTCCCAAGCTGACCAAGAATGCAGACGCGGCAGTTGTCGAAACTCGTGATTTAATGAAACGATTGACTACCACTCTCGAAAAGGCCGATACCGCGTTGTCGGACGTGGGGAAACTGACGGGCCCATTCAGTGCCCGGGGCGAGCGGATATCGCGGAACATTGACGAAGCACTCCAAAGCGCGAACGCTACGCTATCCGATATACGCAGTCTCATGAAAGTGTTGGATCGAGCCGATGGGACGTTGCGCCGAGTGCTGACGGATCCATCGCTCTATAACAATCTCGACCGGACAGTGATGGCCCTCAACCGCCTGTTCCCGCAAGTGGAGTTAATCCTAAAGGATGCAGGTGTCTTCGCGGACAAGATCGCACGCCATCCCGAACGATTAGGCATCGGCGGTGCGATTCGCCCTGACGATGGGCTGAAAGCACCGCCCACGCCGCCGCGTCTGCCCAACAACGGTATTCTCGTGGTCCCTCCCCAAAGGTGATTATCACGGAGAGCGACTCTGGCACGATCGTCGGTGTCGCCTCAGTTCCGCCTGTTCGCTTCCAACTTGGGCCGATTGACCGCTACGGCCGCTCCCTGGCGATAGGCTTGCAGTGATTGAAGTAACGCATCTTGTTGTTGTAGTACCGTCATGACTTTCGCCCGGTCGGCTTCGTTTAACATGCCCTTTTCTTGGCGAGTGGCCAGTAAGGTGAGTTGGTTATCCTGGTTGGCCCATTTCCTGTTAGCGACGGTCAGTGCGGATCGGATCCTCCGACGTTGTGCCTCGCTCAATCGCGGGTCGTCGGCCAATTCTTCCAGATCGGCGATGGTATCCTGAAGGGCGCGTTGTTGGTCTAGCGAAGTGGCCAACAGCAGACGCGGCCCCTGGGGCATGGCCATAAGAAATGGACCGGGCTGTAACTGGGCGTTCAAACCGGGATTGTTTTGTGGGAGCATGGCGTTGACGCCAGGATTGCCTTGCGGCAGATGGGCCATTAATCCCGGCATACGGGGCGGCTCTCCAATCAATCCGCGCGGGCGAGAGGATCCGGTGGGTCCTCTGGTGGCTTTTTGACATTGAGCGTTCGCAACCTCTACCAGTAGCACGGATAGGACGACGCCCCACCGTATCGCTTGCGTGAACATGACGACCTCCGAAGTTTGTTTGACCCGATGACTCGCGTCGTCGGTCCCGGCTATCGAGCAGGATTGGAATCAAGAGATGTTGAAGCGATTCCAGATAGCGTACGCTATTATACGGCAGCATCGGCGAGGAAACGTCCTACCGCCCCTGGCTTGGTAAAACTTCTACTACCGACTGTTGTTGGCGGGTCTATATGATAAAACAGTCATCATCAACGACCCGAGGAGGGGGCCGACCGTGTCCATGGATAAGATAGTCTCGCTCTGTAAACGCCGCGGTTTTCTGTTCCAGTCGAGCGAGATCTACGGCGGGCTAAACGGTTTTTGGGACTACGGTCCTTTAGGCGTCGAACTCAAACGCAATCTAAAAGACACTTGGTGGCGCGATATGGTGACCGGTCACGACGACCTGACCGCGCCTGCTGGTGCGCCACAGGCATATCAGATGGTCGGCCTGGATTGCTCTATCATCATGCATCCGCAGGTCTGGAAGTGTTCGGGCCACTATGACCTCTTCCACGATTTCATGGTTGATTGCCGCGAATCCAAGAAACGCTACCGCTACGATCAGGTGGTCGGTCGCTGGGTCGAGTCCAAAGGGCAAAAAGTGTTCGTCACCGTCATGCCCGAGACCGATGACCCGGCCACCGAGATCGAGCCGCGCGCCTTGAAGTTCTTCAACCTCCGCGCCAAGCAAGCCGACCAACTGGTTTATCATGGCTCGCACGCCTCGCTGGCGACCATCAGCGATATGGCGACCGTGCTGGCCCCCGATGCCAAGCAACTCGGCACGCTAACTCCACCTCGCGAGTTCAACTTGATGTTCAAGACCATTGTGGGCGCCATGGGCACCGAGGAAGACGCCGCTTTCCTTCGCCCGGAGACGGCCCAAGGTATCTTTGTCAACTTCAAGAACGTCGTTGACTCGTCGCGCGTCAAGGTGCCGTTTGGCATCGCCCAGATCGGCAAGAGCTTCCGTAACGAGATCACGCCGCGAAACTTCACGTTCCGCTCGCGTGAGTTCGAGCAAATGGAAATCGAGTTTTTCTGCTCGCCGGAGTCGTCCAACGAGTGGTACCGCTACTGGCGCGACCGACGCTATCAATGGTACCTGAGTCTGGGGCTGTCTCCCGAACGGCTGCGGATGCGTGAACATGATGCGGCCGAGATTGCACATTATTCCTGTGGTACGGCGGACATCGAGTACGCCTTCCCCTTCCTGCCGGCAGGTGAATTTGGTGAACTAGAAGGAGTCGCTCACCGGGCCGACTTCGACCTTCGCAGCCATCAGGAAGGCAAACTTGTCAAGAAAGACGGCGCACTTGTCGTGGAGACGGGCACGGACGGTAAGCCTCGACACAAAGGCTCCGGCAAGAAAATGGACTATCTCGATCAGGAAACGAATCGAAAATACATTCCGCACGTGATTGAACCATCCGCCGGGGCTGATCGCGCCACCTTGGCGTTCCTGTGTGAAGCGTATCGCGAAGACATGGCTCCCAACGACAAGGGCGAGCAGGAAGCCCGAGTCCTTCTCAAACTTCACCCACGGCTCGCCCCGTTCAAGGCTGCGATTTTCCCCCTGTTTAATAAAGACGGTATGCCGGAAGTTGCGCAAAAACTCTATCTGAAGCTCAAGAAACGCTTCAATGTCTTTTTTGACGACGGTGGTTCGGTCGGGAAACGCTATCGACGGCAGGATGAGGCCGGAACTCCCTACTGCTTAACGATTGATCACACCACACTACAAGACCAAACGGTCACGATTCGTGATCGCGATACGCTCGTACAACGGCGAATATCATTGGATGCAGTTTTGCCTGAATTAGAAAAATTAATCGAAGGATAATAAAGAAGGCCGGCGAGGAGCGGGAAACCTCACCGGCCGATCATTCCACCGCTCGTCGTGAAACCACTTCCTGAAGTTTCACAATGTTAGCATGGCATCGAATTAACATAGGCGCGGCGTAGGGGCTATGGGAATTTGAGATAAAATAGGATAGATTGCTGCCTAATCAGTTCCTCGGTTTCATCCGTTACAACATGTAGAGTTTCTAAAAAGACCGGTTCTTCCAAATGGTCGGAAGAACCGGGATACCTTGATTTGGAAGCGGTCAACGGCCGGCTCGCCGAGGTGTTTCACCGTAGGCGGGATAAACAAACTTCCCGGTGGTTGCCTCTTCTTTGAGGTTGACGACACGATCAATGATGGGCGTCGGCACACGAGGAAGACTCATCGCCTCCTCACCGCTAGGGGGCATCGGCACGGGAGTCATCGGCCCCCCGTTGTAAGGGTATGTGCCGTCGCTCTTGGGCATCGGCGGAGTAACCGCCTTGGGCATCGGGATTGTAGGGGTAGAGAGCGTTGGTCCGTTAGGGACGGGAGTAGACGGAACGATCCGATATTCCATCGTGGTTGTCGGCGCTACGGTCACCATCGCGCAAGGTGAATAGTAGTAAGAAGATACGATGGGATAACTGTAGAAACTCGGGTAATAATAGCCATAATAACGCGGGTAATAGGTGTAATACCCACCCCAGTAACGCGGGCCGTAATAGCCACCATAGAAGCCGCGATAGTGCCCGTAGTGGTGCCCGTGATAGGAGCGAGCGTAACCTCCGACGTAGAAGCCGCCGCGATAGCCGACGTAACCGCCGCGATAACCGACATAAGCACCGCGATAGCCCATTTCGACGGCATCGGCGTCAAGGTCGGCCTGATTCGCTGCAAGGGTTCGCGTGGTGGAATCGGCTGAGGAGGGGAAAGTCAGGCGAATATCATCGTCGGCCGCGCGAGTAGTTATCGCCATTAGAGTGAAGACCGAGAGTCCTACCCAGAGATGTCGGAACATGGTCTAACCTCCCGAAAAGCGGGCGAACACGAGTTGCAGATGAGTCGTCCAGAAATAGTTTCTGCCTGCATATCATCCTATAGGGTATTCTACGCGGAACCCGTTGTTTCTGTCAAATCGCGCCATCATCTACATTCCGCAAAGTCCATAGCTCGAAAATGCCGATTAAAAGCCGCGTAGGAAGCATAGTTTCGGAAGGAGAGCGAGCATGAGCAACGGACGCTGGATGCGATGGATTGGCATCGCATGTTTGCCGCCGGCGGTTTGGGGCTGTGGGTATGACGTAATGGTCGTTTCACCTCCGAGCGTGCCTGGTGGATTGGTTCGCGAGCAACCGTCCGGGCTACAGTCCGTAGCTCACTTCGAGCCTGCCATCGTTGCCCGCGAAGTCCCGATCTCGTTGGATGCGATTTTTCGGCTGGCCGAGACGAACAATCCGCGTGTCGCCCAGGCGCGTGAAAAACTGGCGGAAAGCCTGCTCGTCCAGGAAATGAACTGCCGCTCCTGGCTTCCGAACACCTACGCCGGATTGAGTTACTACCGGCACGAGGGCGGTATTCAAAACCAGGACGGAACGCTCCAGCACTCGAGTACGGGAGCGATTATTCCCGGCGTCAACATCCAGACCGATCTGGACTTGCGCGAAACAACCTTCCGTGCGCTCAACGATCAACGAAATGTATGGCAAAGCCGTGCCGAATTGACGCAGATCAACAGTGAAATGCTTCTCGAAGCGGCGACGACCTATGTCGATCTTCTGACTGCTCAACGGGGTGTGGCCCTCGCCGAACAATTGGAGAATTCCGAACGCAAGTTGCTGGAACGTGTCGAGAAACTGGCCAAACGCGAAGTCGCCGCTGAAACGTTAGTCTCGGCTGCCAAAGCGAATATCGCGAACCGTCAGGGCACCGCCGCGAAACTACGGCAACAAGCCAATGCCGCAACGTCGAAGCTGATTTACTTGTTGGGGTTACCGCCCTCGACCAAACTTGTGCCGATGGATAAAGTCGTCACCCCTGTGGAACTGGTGGATGTTACTTCGCCGACTGAGATATTGGTTGATCGGGCGATGGCTGGAGGGCCGGGCGTTGCGGAACTGGAAGGGTTGCT
>RGDT01000187.1 GCA_009918525.1 Planctomycetia bacterium | reverse complement strand
CCATGAAAAAATAGTCGTTTTGCTTTTTATCTGATCGTGTAGCCGCGTCAACTTTCACGCCTTGGACATCGGCGATGCTGACATTTGGCCAGCCATCTGTTGTAAAGCTAAACGAAACGTAATCCCCAGCATTCAAAGACACTTTGTAGCCTACGTGGTTGGTTGTCCCATCAAAGCTACCGTTTACCGTCGCACCGATGGCGTAGGCATTGTGGGGAATTTCAACCGCACTGATTGCATACTTACCTTGAGAGGCTGTCAAAATGGGTGTGCGACAAACATCAGAATCAGGTTTTTCAATTGTGCCATTGGCGTTGAGGTAGTAGTCTCCATCTTTGAACGCTACGAAATCCAGACGGCTATCGCCATTTTGTCTATCGGCTATGACAACGGTATTGAATTGCGCATCTTCTAGGGCTAGTCTTGTAATTAGTGCATCATTTCCATTAGCCCCTGGTTTGTGCGTCATAGTAAACACATAACTTTGTCCCGCACGCAAATGCACTGCATACAAATTGCTAGAGTCATTAGTTTTTAACTGTCCGAACTGCGTATTGACAGTTGCGCTGACGGAAAGTGAAAGCTGATCAGATGGATTAATTTGTCCCGTTTTAAAAGCGCTAAAAATGCTATCTGGGTTGCGCGTGTTGTAATTCTGCTCATCCACCACAATAACGGGCATACCCTCTCCAATAAATACATGTTCTGCTGCTTTAAAAGTAGTTGGTGAATGAAGATACGTATTTTCTAACCATGCACGAAAACCTGTATAGCCTTCAGCGTCTTGCGTAAATCGTTCAATCTAGAAAGTGTTCAGGATAACGAAAAGACGACGTAGCGTTTTGCAGCCGCAAACGCCGTTCGGCGGATGAAGGCGAGGGAAAGGTACCGCCGAGCGTTATCGATGAGTCCAAAAACGTAGTTTTGACAAGGGGCTTTAATCGACGTTCGGCCCACGTCGTTCCTGTTTGGTTCGACCGCGTGCTTTCTTGGCCTCAAGACGGCGAAGTTGCGAACCGCGTGTCGGCTTGGTGGCATAGCGCACGCGCGGCACGATCAGGGCACGACGCACGATGTCGGCGAGCCGTTCCAGGCACGCTTCACGGTTGCGTTCCTGGGTTCGGTGCGTCTGCGATTGTAGCAGCAAGTCGCCCTCCGTCGTCAGTCGATTGCGCTCCAAAGCACGAATACGGTCGCGAACGTGCGGTGGTAGCGACGTGTTCGCACCTAGCCGCCAGTGAAGGACGGCCCGCGAATTGACCTTGTTGACATTCTGCCCGCCAGGACCGCCGCTACGGGCGAACGTCCATATTAATTCTTCATCGGGAATGTGATAGCGTTCGTTGATAATCATATTCCCATTCTACCCGTAACAACCTGTCCGACGCATCGGCTTAATTCATCGGGTCCATACCGCGTAGCGATCGCCGCTCAATTCTTGTCGCCAGCCCACACCCGGCGACCAGAAAGCGTGGCCTAGCTTGACCGCAACGCTCCCACCTACCACCGCCGCGTACAACCCCGGTTTGGCGTGATGAATCTCCAAGCGACTTGTCGAGATGATTCCCCGTTGCCGGCGCAAGTGCATCAAACGCTCGATCATGCCTCGTGTTTGGTGTCCCCAGTCGAAGAAATGTTGCCAAAACACACACGGTACGCCGGGATGCGTGAGCGTGTACGCATAGGCCATCTCAACCGTTGAGCCAGGGAAGTGTCGCGTGTTATCGTAGTTGGCTTGATGCTCGGCCTCACGGCACCATTCGGTATCGTGATTGTCCACAAACGTCACCGACATGCCAGGCCAAAAGCCGATCAACCCACCGGCGAGGACACGCCCAGAGTTATCTTGCCGCATAGCGGAATAATCATCGTTCATGACGGCGTCATAAAGGCGATAGCGTGTCGGGAAATCGAAAGCGGCACAGCGACCATCAGTCGAGTCGATCCAATCACAGACCCGTTGCCGATCGGTTTCAAAGCATTCGCCAACGCTGAAAGCAGACTGACTGGCCCGGACATATTCGCCGACGTAGCGACCGGCAAAGCCTTTAACAAGATCGAAACGCCAGCCGCGAAAGCCCAGATCACGTAAGCGTTCCAAGTAGGTTTTAACGGCGAAACGGACGTCGGGGTTGGTATGGTCGAGGTCGCGACCGCAGGGATGACGCTCGCCTGTGTCCGGGGCACCCGTCCCCACTCCACTCTCGTCGTCGGCACAGATTGCCGCCCGGTTGTCGGCAAACGGTGGGTCCATGAAGTCGGCCCCCGATGTGTGAAGGCCGACACGATGGTTAACGACAATATCAGCCAAAGCACCGACAGGACCGAGAGCCTTCAAAGTCGAGCGAAGCTCGCGTTCGGATCCATAGGTCGAATTGAACTGATACCAACGGCGAGGTATGTAGCCTTGAGGCGCCAGGGAGTCGGAGCAAGGAGGCAGCCAGACCCAGGTAAAGCCAGCCCGGCGAATGAAGGCGGCGTTATCGCGAACGATGCGCCACCAGGGCTTGGTCGAACCGGTGGAATGGCGAGAACCGATATGCGATTTCCAGTGAAAACCTTGGAGAAGAATGTCGCGTCCGTCGCCTTGCATGGGAGAAAGCCTCGCGCCGGGGAGTGAAGAGGAAAAAGAAAGCTGTCAACTAATTAGCACGAGTGCAGGAGGTGGGTTCTAGAGCATCATTGCGGAAAAGCCGGGAGAAATGGGCAGGGTTGAAACGAAAAGCGGCACACCGGCGAAGGCTTGCCCGGATTGCCCTGTCTACCAAACGAGATCGATTCGAGTAACCGTCCTATCTTCCGTGGAAGGCTTCGTCTTGACCACATTGCAAGGCGATTCATAGAGTAACGGTTGTATTCTGGAGCTGGATAGGACGACCCGCGCTGCGGAGGCCATGACCCGATGAGCACCGAGTCGAAGATTGAGACTAGTTTCTGGGAACAATTGGGCGATGGGCTGTCCACGTTCTCCGAAGGTGTCGGAAAATTCTTTCTCAACCTATTTGGTTCTTCCAACGAACGCACCATCCGTTCGCTTGGCTACGTTCGCGCTGCTAAGCCGGGGGCCGTTCATACGGTTGTGCCTGGTTCGCTGCTCGCGCAGGTCAACGAACTGGAACCGAAAATGCAGGCCATGTCGCCCGAAGAGCTACAAGGCACAGCGGCGCGGATGAAAGCCAAACTCGTCGCCGGAGCCGGTCTCGACGACATCCTGCCCGAAGTCTTTGCCGCCACTCGCGAAGCCGCTCGCCGCACCAAAAATATGCGGCACTTCGACGTACAAATTCTCGGCGGCATCGTGCTACATCGCGGGAATATCGCGGAAATGTCCACCGGCGAAGGCAAAACCCTTGTCGCGACGCTCCCGGCCGTCCTGAACGCCTTGTCGGGCAAAGGCGTCCACGTCATCACCGTAAACGACTATCTGGCACGTCGCGATTGCGAATGGATGCTCCCCATCTATCGGGCCGTCGGTGTCACGGCCAGCTACATCCAGTCCGACATGGACCCAATGAACCGACGCTTGGCCTATGAGTGCGACATCACCTACGGGACCAACTCCGAGTTCGGATTCGACTACTTGCGCGATAACATGAAGCCCGCTCGCTGGGACGATCCCGCCTACGAGCCGTGGCAACGTCAGGTTCAACGTGCCCTCAACTACGCCATCATCGACGAGGTTGACAATATCCTCATCGACGAGGCCCGCACCCCCCTGATCATCTCAGGCCAAGCGTTCACCGATGTCAAACGCTACGACAAGGCCAACTCCATCGCCGTCCAGTTAACCTCGCTCCAGGCGTCGGCCCCCGGTCGTTACTTCGAGGTTAAGGAAAAGGAACACACGGTCCACCTGACCGACGAAGGCGTTCGCAAGGCAGAAGAACTGGCTGGTGTCGAGAGCTTCTACACGGCCGGAAACATGGAGTGGCCGCACCTGATCGACAACGCACTCAAGGCGCACCACCTATACAAGCGCGACAAGCGTTATGCGGTCATCAAGGACGAGGAAGGCAGCTGGGCCATCGTCATCATCGACGAACACACGGGCCGGTTGATGGTGGGACGGCAGTGGAGCGACGGCTTGCATCAGGCGGTCGAGGCCAAGCACTCCCGCGACGGTGTCCGCATTAAGGAAGAAACGCAAACACTGGCGACGGTGACGCTCCAGAATTTCTTCAAGATGTACAAGAAGCTATCTGGCATGACCGGCACCGCCATGACCGAAGCGGACGAGTTTTGGAAAATCTACAAACTCGAAGTTATCAACATTCCGACCAATAGACCCAATGTCCGCAAAGACAATGCTGACGTCATCTTCCGAACCGAAAAAGAAAAATGGACCGCTGTCGTCGATGAGGTGATCGAAATTCACAAAAGCGGTCGCCCGATCTTGATCGGCACCGTGGACGTAGACAAGTCGTTGCGACTTTCCGACTTGTTGCGCAAACGCGGCGTCAAGCACGAACTGCTCAACGCTCTGCCCGAACATGCCGCCCGTGAGGCCGACATCGTCGCCCAAGCTGGACGCATCGGGGCCGTCACGATCAGTACGAATATGGCCGGCCGCGGTACCGACATCATCCTCGGCGGCAACCCAGAAACCATGGCTTGGAGCCAACTGCGACACAAGTACGAATCGCGACTCGACGTACCGGAAGACGAATGGAAAACTATCGTTGACGGCATCGAATCCAAAGAACACACCAAGGAAGAAGGCCGCAAAGTGGCCTCCATGGGTGGATTGCACATTGTCGGTACCGAAAGGCACGAAGCGCGACGAATCGACAATCAGTTGCGTGGTCGGGCAGGTCGTCAGGGTGATCCGGGGTCTTCGCGATTCTTCCTGTCGCTTCAAGACGACCTGATGCGCATCTTTGCCGGAGAGTGGGTCTCCGCGGTACTGTCTCGCTTGGGCATGAAGGAAGGCGAAGCCATCGAAAGCGGCATGGTATCGCGCCGCATCTCGGCCGCTCAGAAAAAGATCGAAGAACGGAACTTCGATAGCCGTAAACACTTACTGGAATACGACGAAGTCATGGACCACCAGCGTAAGGAGGTATACGGCAGACGGCAAGAAGTATTGAAAGGGACGAACTGCAAGCTGCTGATTCTGGCGATGTTCGACCGGCAAATCGATATGGCCGTCGAGCGGTTTCTGGATGCGGACTATGGGGCCGAGACGTTCGCGGAGTTCGCGCGGAAGCGGTTGAACATCGCATTCGACGCGAACGAATTTACCCGCAGTACGTTTGAGGAAGCCGTCCGCACGGCCAAGGAGAAAGCGACTCGGATGATCGCAACCGTGATTCAGGAAGCGCTTGACGAAAACCTCGGCAGCGAGGACGCTAAGGAATGGAACTGGCAAGCGCTATCGCTAGCGGTCAACAATCGCTATGGGCTCAAGACCACCGACCGGCAGTTGAAGCAAATCGGCCCCGACCAGTTGCTTGAATTCCTAACCAACGAGGCCGACAAGAGTCTGGAACAGGTCGATTTAAGCGAAGGCAAAGAGTTCTTGTCACCCGATTGGAGTGTCAAATCGCTGGCCGACTGGGCACGATTGAAGTACGGATTGGCGGTAACGGCGGAGGATTTCAAGGGACTGACCCAGGCCAAGGCTCGCGAGTTGCTCGGAAAGAAAGTCCGCGAGATGTTTCACGCTAAGGAGGCCGGCTTCCCGGTGACGGCGTTGATGGCGAGTTACATGACCGACCGAGGTCAAGGCGGTGTCGGGCAGAAGTTCAATCGCGAAGGGCTATTCTTCGCCGCTCGCGAACGCTTCACGAGCTTTGCCGACAAACTGAGCGAAGAGACATTCCGCACCGAGCCGAAGGTCAAACTCGTAGAAATGTTAACATCGGCGAGCAAAGCGAGTTTTCCAGGGACGCCTCAGGAGGCGATCAACGACCGGTTGAAACAGGTCTTTGAAGGCTCCAACCGCAAGGCCGACGACGATGACGCGAAGGAAATCGCGCAATGGGTACGCGAAACGTACCTGATGGACGTGACGCCCGAACAGATCGTCGGGAAAACCGCTCACGAAGTTCGCCAGTATTTGTGGAACACGTACGACGTCTGCTACCGTCCGGAGATGCGGCGGATGGAGCGAAGCTTATACCTCAATCAACTCGACCAGTCGTGGAAAAACCATCTATATCAGATGGACCACCTCAAAGCAGGAATTGGGCTGGTGGGCTATGCTCAGGAAGACCCCAAAACGGTCTACAAGCAGGAGGGTATGAAAGAATTCAAGGCGATGTGGGAAATAGTGGACGACAAGGTCACAGAAACCGTCTTCCGCATGGAACAGACCGAAGCATTCGAGGAAGCCATCTGGAACATCGGAGCCGCCACCCACGAACAAGCCCCCCGCCTGAAGTCGCAGGCCGAAACAGCCCTAGCCCAACAATCGGCCCAGGGTAACACCGGACAGGATGTCAAAGTGACCGACCCCATCCGTAACAAGGGACAAAAGGTCGGCCGCAACGAACCGTGTCCGTGCGGTTCGGGGAAGAAGTACAAGAACTGCCACATGAAGGCGTAAATGATCCGGCAGCGAAAATGCTAAGGCATAGCCGGAAACTTGAGTGGCGGCGTCGGTACGAGCCGTCGCTCACGTTTCGCATGGCGTGCTAAACCCTTGCGTTCTTCGCATCCGTCGCGATTCGTCTTGTTTTTACTAAGCTCTCGTGCCAAATTCCTGTGGCATACCCGGCTCATTCGGACGCGGGAGGAACCCACCGATGGCTCGCGCACTGGACGCGCTGTATAGCCTGGCATTGTTATTGTTCTCGCCGTGGCTGGCGTGGCGAGCCTGGCGCACCGGACGCTATCGCTCTACACTGGGCGAACGATTGCTCGGCCCGTTACCCGATGCGCCTTCCAAGGCCGTCTGGTTCCACGGCGTTTCCGTTGGCGAAATTGCTATGTTGCGTCAACTCGTCGCCGCTTTTCGCCGGCGCCATCCCATGACGCCAGTCGTCGTCAGCTCTACCACGGATACCGGGTTAGAACAGGCACGCAAACATTTTCCCGATTTGTGCGTCTTTGTCTGGCCTTTCGATTTCTCCTGGGCCGTCGGCCGCGTTCTCGACCGTCTGTCTCCGTCGCTCGTTGTTCTGGGGGAAAGCGAACTGTGGCCGAATTTTCTCCTGGCTGCTCAGAAACGTGGGGTACCGGTCGTCGTCGTTAACGGACGCATGAGCCCCCGTAGTGTCGCCCGATATAGTCTCTTTCGTCCATTGGTTTGCTGGACGCTGCGTTCACTGCGGTTGGCGTGCGTGCAGTCGTACGAACATGCAGCGGCATTCCTCGCTCTCGGCGCGATGCCTGGCCGCGTACACGTCACGGGAAATATTAAGTACGATGGAGCCGGCACCGACCGAACCAACGCGAAAACGCTCGCCCTGGGTCGGTTGCTGGGCTTGCGTGAGACAGACCGCGTTTTCGTCGCTGGCAGCACCCAACCGGGGGAAGAGCGGGCCGCCCTGGATGCTTTTCGCACGGCACGCGAGCGGCACCCATCCTTACGGTTGATCGTCGCACCGCGTGCCCCGGAACGTTTCGACGAAGTCGCCGCGCTCGTGGCCGAGTCAGGGTTCGCTTGCGTTCGTCGTTCGACGCTGTCGGGTCCTCTGATCGAGTGCCCGCCCGTGGTTGTGCTGGATACATTGGGCGAGTTAGCTGCCGTCTATGGCTTGGCCGAGGTCGCGTTCGTCGGCGGCAGTCTGGACCGCCGACGCGGTGGACAGAGCATGATCGAACCCGCCGGTTTCGGGGCTGCTGTGCTGTTTGGTCCGCACGTGTGGAACTTTCGCCACACGGCGGAGAGTTTGTTGGCCATCGGTGGAGCGTATAAAGTAGAAGACGCCGGGGCATTGACCGCTACTCTGCTTCGTCTGTTGGATGACGAGGAGGAACGGCGAGGGGCAGGCGTTGCGGCGCGCACGTTCGTACTGACACAACAAGGAGCGACAACGCGAACGCTTGAGATGCTCGATGGCGTGTTGGCTCTGAGCGAGAGAAAAGCAGCCTAAGCGTCAAAGGGGATCCACTCGATGGCCGGTATCGTCGGCTCGATGTTCTGACAGGTTTACGAAGCGGACACGACTCATGACGCCAAACCGCGATTCAGTCCCCCCTGACCCTGCCGGCGAT
>RGDT01000186.1 GCA_009918525.1 Planctomycetia bacterium | reverse complement strand
GGGCGGCACAGGCTCCAGCGGCAAAACCGGTGGCACAGGCTCCAGCGGCAAAACCGGTGGCACAGGCTCCAGCGGAACCGGTACGGGTGGAAAAACAGGCGGCACCGGCTCAGGAACCGGTTCCGGCATGGGAACTGGCGGTAAATCAAGCGGCGGCAAGGGAGGATGAGTTATGCGACGTGCTGCTTACACCCTAATCGAAGTCCTATTAGCTTTGGCTATCGCCGCTATTCTACTGGGTGCGCTCTACTCCGCTCTCAGTCTTCAAATTCGCGGTATGAACAGTGGCCGGGAACTGATCGAACAATCGGCCATCGTGCGGTCGTTGTTCAATCGCATGGGAATCGACATTACCGCCTCGATCAACCTGGTCGATCCGGCACGATTCCGCAACCTCGCTGCCGCTGCGGAAGCGGCTGCCGGAACCACCACGACAACAGCAAGTAGCTCCACGGGTGGAACCTCTACGGGTGGAACCTCTACGGGTGGAACCTCTACGGGTGGAACCTCTACGGGGTCTAGCTCAAGCACAACCACCGATTCGACGACCACAACCGATCCAACCGTACCAACTGGAAACGTCATTCCCTTGGGCGTGATGGGCGATTCCACGTCCCTGCACTTGTTTGCATCCAAGCTTCCCACCGACGCCCTCAAAGGGCAATTAACCTGCGACATTCAACGCATCTCGTACTGGATCGGTCAAAAAGGCGGATTGTGCCGCGCGGAAATGAAAGTCGTCCTGAGTCAAGACGCCCTCAATCCGACCCCACCACTGGACGACAACCCAAACTACAACATCGCTCCCGAAGTGGTTTCCGCTGAATTCCAGTACTTCGATGGTAGTGGTTGGCAAGATAGTTGGGATTCGTCCTTGCTCGGCTCAGACGAAGTCACTCCTATCGGGCCACCGCGTGCCATAGCCATCACCCTAACCGTCGTGCCCTCGGTGTCGGGTACCTCAAGCACGCCACAACCCAAAACCTACCGCCATGTGGTCGTCATTCCGACGGCCAACGGCGAATCCATGAACCCGGCCGGAGGTAGCTGAACTATGCGTCGTCGCATCCCTCCCACTACTCGTCGCGGACTGGTATTATTGGCCGTTCTGGTCGTGGTGGTTCTGTTGTCTCTGGTGGCTTATCGTTACAACGACCTGATGACGGCAGAAGCCCGAGCAGCGGGCAGCGCGGTTCGCTACATCCAGGCGCGATCGTTTGCGGACTCCGGCGTTGCCTACACCATGGCCCTGTTAGCCGGTGACCCCTCGGTAACACTCAACAATAGTCCCTACATCAACCCCGAAGCGTTCAGCGCCGTGCCGATTCCCGTAACCGATGAGGCGCGTCCGGGGTCGTTCTGGGTCGTCAGCCCCACGCCCGGTGTCACCGAAGGCTATCGCTTCGGCCTGACGGATGAGGGAGCCAAGGTCAACCTCAACGGCCTACTCGATCTCGACAAAGGCGCGGGTGAACTCGGCAAGCAGTTCTTGATGCTGTTGCCCAACATGACGGAAGAAATCGCCGCTGCCATCCTCGATTGGCTCGATCCCGACGACGAACCGCGTACCGGTGGGGCCGAAAGTGCTACTTATGCTTCGATGAACCCTCCGTATCGCTGCAAGAATGGTCCGCTGGATAGTCTCGAAGAATTGCTATTGGTTCAAGGGGTCACGCCTGATCTGCTTTTTGGTGTGGACCGCAACCGCAATGGCATCATCGACGGCGACGAACCCTCAGGAGGAGGCGATACCCTGGGCTGGTCCGCCTACCTGACAGTCTACAGCCGCAATGTCAACGTCGATCCCCAAGGAAATCAACGTATCAACTTGAATAACACTGATCTCGCCACGCTCGGCGAGCAATTAGCCGTCCTTGGGCCGGAGCTAGGAACCTATGTGATGGCTTTTCGCCTGTACGGAGGCAAAACCAGCACCGACAAGACAGGCCAAACGAGTAACCAGGACGCCGTGACGGCCAAGGTTCAAGAGGATCTGGCCAAAGGAACAGCCAAACCGAAAAAGATCAAATCGATCTGGGATTTGATAGGCTCTCAAGTATCGGTGTCCATCGGCACGGGACGAACTGCCAGAAACCTTACCTACTATAGTCCGCTCAACTCCCCGGATAAGCAAAAGGAACTGCTCCCTCTATTGCTCGATTATTGCAGCACAAGCGATAAGTGGGACTTACCGCCGTTAATTAATGTCAATACGGCCCCTGAGACGGTCTTTGTCGCTTTGCAAAACATTGCTTCTCTCACGGGCACAGATTTGACGACTGTGCTTGAAGCACGCGGCAACCCGTTCGCAGGGGATACGCCGCGTCGGGGCTTAGCGTGGATGGTAACGGAAGCAGGGGTATCGCCAACCGTCATGAAAGCACTGGAACAATTCGTCACAGGTAATTCGCAAGTGTATCGTTTTCAAGTGGTAGGAAGATTTAGTGACGGGAAGCCCGGTCCAACCGCGCGGATTGAGGCCGTTGTCGATGCCAACAACGGTCGTCCTCGCGTCGTTTACTGGCGCGACTTGTCGGAACTGGGCAAAGGGTACACTTTTACGGGCACGGGTCAATGATGCCGCTGAACCGGGTAGAGGGTTTTTACGCTCTGCCGCCCAGGAACAAAACTTGTGAGGGGGTGACGCTTGGCCCGCTTGATTGCCTTTGATTGCGACCAATCTCAGATGGCTCTTATCGTTGCCGACGTGAGCGGAGCATCGGTCAAGGTTCAGAACACGCTAAGCTGGTCGGAAGATGCGCCCCTGAATAGTGCAAATGCGGACGAATTCGGGCGTCGGTTGCGGAACCGTCTCAAGGATGCCGGTGTCGCCCCTGCTCCGCTGCTGGTGTGCATCGGCCGCGATCGCCTGATCGTGAAAGACATTCGCTTTCCACCGGTTGGGGATACCGAAGAACCGGCGATTGTACGTTTTCAGACGATCAAGGAGCTAACGGACGCGCCTGACGATGTGGTGATCGATTACGTCAGGCGCAGCCCTACGGGTGAGGTCGAACGCCGGGCTTCGTCCGTCGTGATTCAAAAGAAACTGCTGGATCAGTATCAAAAAGTAGCCGGAGCTGCCGGGCTGAAACTGATGGGGGTGTCTCCACGGTTGATGGGTGCGATGCGCAGCCTAAGGCGAGTGATGGGAACGACGGTTGTGACGCCGTCTCCTCAGCCGCTGACGGGTACAATCGCTCTGGTGTTGGTTGGGGAGAAGCAAGCGGAAATCGCCATCGCCAAAGGCGAAGATTTTCTCTTGTCGCGTTCAGTGGTCGCCGGGCCGAACCTTGCAACCGAGATCAAACGCAACCTTGCCGTCCACGAGGTCCAGACTCCCGCACAACCCGTTGTGGCCATCTACCTATGCGGCAAAGGTAGTGGCGAGTTAATGAGCCGCCTCAAAGACATAATCGAAACGCCGGTCTACCCGTTCGACCCGCTCAGTGCTCAGGGGATGGAGACACCCCGCTCGTCAGACGGTTCGCCTGGTCCGTTTGCCGGCCCGATGGGTTTGCTGTATCTCCAAGGCGCGGGGGAGTTACCGATCAACTGGATGTCGCCGCGTCAGCCAAAACCGCCCGCCGATCCAAACTGGGGGCGGATGCGGTTAGGGTTGGTGGTGGGTGTGGCTCTGCTCGTCGGGCTGCTCATCATGGGTATCCTGATGACCTCGGCCGAAGAATCCGCTATCGTTTCGCTACAAGACCAGACACGCGAAGTCGAGGAAAAGCTCAAATCGGCCCAGGATCAATCCAAGCGACTCAAAGCGATTCAGGGCTGGGTGAATCCGATCTGGCTGGACGAGCTCTATGACTTAGCCGGACGCACCGACCTGACGAAAGCCCGCTTCGAGTCGATTACCAGTGATTCGATAACGCGAACCGAGAAATCGAAATACGTTGGCATGATCACAATGCGTGGCAAACTCCTGGCGACTACGACGGCATCGCGGCGTGAAACGTACGATCAACTCGTAGCGGGGTTTACGAAAGACGGGTACTACTCCATCGACACGGCTTTCTCCAAGTTCGAGGATACAGCGTTCGTCCTCGTCGTACGGTTGATTCATCGGGGCCCGAGTGAATACAAGACGGTTCTGGAAGACCCGACCATCGTCAAGGACGCCGGCAAAAGCAAATCTCGAAGCACCAGGAATTAACACCGGAGGCAATCCCCGTGACAGCACGCGAGAGATTGATGGCCATGATAGCCCTGGGCGGGGTGGTGGCCGGCGTCCTATTCGTAGGCTATGCGTTCGTTTGGTCGCCGCTGGCCGATGCGTACGAGCGACGTGCCAAAGCCGACGAGGAATATCAAAAGAAGTCAGTGGACCTAAACAAACTGACCAGCGAGAACGACTCTATTGTGAAGTTGCATCCGCGTGTGGGGCAATGGAAGAAGCTGAGCGTGCCGCCAAGTGATCCGGCCCTGAAAAAACCGGGCAGCAGTGCGGAGGACAAAAAACAGCTGCACGTCAGCCGGATGAAAACAGAGTATGAAAAGTATCTCAGCGATGTGATGCGGCGTAACGGTATGAAAGCGGAGACAGTGAAGGTGGTGGAAAAGCCACCAAGCAAGGTTGGTAGCCCGCCGTCGGCCCCCAAAGGGATGCAACCGGTATACGAGAGGTTGGCGTTCAGCGTCAGTGCGATTGGCCCACAAGAGGCCACCTACCGGTCGTTGCGCGAGGTTCAATCGACGAACCTGCTGCACGAAATCCGCAGCCTGACCGTGGGCATCGCCCCGACCAAAGGACGCGACAAACCCGACCCGCAGACGTTGGAACTCAGTATGTTGGTCGAAGCTCTGATGGTCACAGGGGCAGAAGATCGCGATAGCATCATGCCCAAGCAGTTGGCATTTGCCCCGCGGATTCTAGCGGAACCGTCACGCGATTACAGTCTGATGAGCAAGCGTAGCCTATTCACGGGTTTGGCCGAACCGCCGCGTCCGCCGGTGATTGTCAAGAAAGATCCTCCCAAGAAGGAGGAACCCGATGAACCGCCACCGCCGCGAATCAGCGAACGCCAACGTTTGGAAGCTCTGGAGTTTGTAAAAGTAACGATGTTGGCCTACAACCCCAATCGACTACGTTGGGAGGCGACGCTTTACGATCAGGCTCAGGGCGAGGGAAATGAGATACGACTGGACACCAGGCTATTTAAGTCGTTCACGATCTATAACGACGAAACGCCCGTGCTGGAAGCCAAGGTTCTGTGGATCGACGAGGAACAGATAATCTTCACAGCCGAGGGGAAACACTTCCGGGCCAAGATCGGAGAGTTCCTCGATAATGTGTGGAAATCGCCTCTGTCGGCGAGTGAAGTGAAGAAACTGGGATTATGATACCATCAACCGACCTTAGCGACTCTTGATAAAAAATGGGGAAACGGGCGAATATTCTCAACACCTGTATCGATTGTGTCGATAAAATAATTACTGGGGTACCATCAATGGACCAACAGCGCGCTATCAGGCCCGTGCGATTTCTCCAGTAGCGTGCCGTGTTTCGTTGACCCACATTTATGACCGGGGCGGATAAGTTCCATGAGACACCTTTCAGCCGAACCCAAGTGCAAGCCGAGACGTCCGAACGGACCGTTAACGCTCGTGCTTGCCACCGCATTAACGGCGGTCGCGCTAGCGCAGCCTGGGCGGACTCAGGTTCCGACCTCTTATGTTGCCCCTCCGGTGAAGCCCGCCGTGGTGGCTCCGCCTGTGGCCGAGCCTAAGCCCGAGCCCAAGATCGAATCTCGGCCCGCAGGCAAAAAGCTTGCCTTTTCGATGGACAGCAAGCCGTGGTCGGGCATGTTTAAATGGGTATCGGATCAAACGGGTATCCCGGTGATTCACACCATCAAGCCCACCGGGACTTTTTCGTTCACCAGTCCCCCCGGAGCTGCCTACGAGTTGACCGAGGTGATTGACATTATCAACGAAGCGCTGCTGGCGCAGAAGTATTACCTCCTCAACAAAGGCCGAAACTGGATCGTCGTTGCGGCCGACGAGAAGATTGACCCGGCCTTCCTGCCCACCATAAACGTCGAGGAATTGAACGACCGGGGCCGTAACGAGTTGGTAAGGTTGTCCATGGGTCTCAAGACCATTCAGGCAACAGAAATCGCGCCGGAAATCAAGAAGCTCATGGGCCCATTCGGTGAAGTGACGGTTCTGGAGAAGTTCAACCAACTTTATCTTCAGGATACAGGTGGAAACCTGCGTCGGATTAAAAAGATTCTCGACGACCTGGAAAAGAAAGAAGTCGGCTCGACCAACTCCGCTTCGTACAAGTGCGAATGGATCAAGGTCATCGACGCCGAACGAATGCTCAAAGACCAGTTGGGCGACAGCAATAAGCTGATTCCCAGCGCTTCATCAGGAGGCGGTGGCGATAGAAGAGGACCCGGTGGCGGTCCTCCAGCACCCGCACCGGTGGTGGACACGAAGAAGCTCCTCTTCATCACCAGCGACGAACGCAATAACACTCTGTTGTTCAACGGCCCGGTAGACAAGATCGCTGAGGCCGAAGCGCTGGCCAAGAAGCTCGACGTGAAGCGCGAGGGCATCGAGCGTGTGTTGATCGGCGAAGCCAGCCTCAAGACCTACACGGTCCCCTCCGGTACGGCGGAGAGTATGCAAAAGATATTGCAGGACACCTTCAAGTCACCCAGCCTGCGTATCTTTGTGGCCGGTAACAAACTGTTGGTACATGCCTTTCCGCAGGATCAGTACGACATCGCGAAGAAGATCCTCGAAGGTAGCGAAGTCAAAGACGACACGAAAAACATCACCCTGGATTGTGGCGATCAAGATGCTGAGGAAGTCGTGAAAACCATTGCGACATTCCTGGGCGATACCAAGACGGGCGGGCCGATCGTCGAGGCCATCAAGGATCGCAACGCCGTCCTGGTACGCGGTAACGATGAACAGATCAAGCTCGTCAAGGAGCTGCTGACCGCTCGCGGTGGTAAGGGTACGACCGGGGTCGGCAAGTCGCGATCGATTACTCTTGAGGGTGGTAGCGCCCCGCTGTTGGCCGAAGAAATCGCCCGTCTGATGTCGCGGTTGCGAAAGAATCCCGTGGAGATCGTCTCGCCAGATAAGCTCCGCGACGAGGACGCCAAACGTCGTGAGGAAGAGAAGAAGAAGAAGCCGGGCGACAAGGACACACGACTGGCAACGCCTCGCGAATTGGAGACTACGGCGTTACTACAGGACGGCGGATTGATCGATCCACGCGACGACAAGAAGAAAGCGAAAACCAAACCCGACGATACGCTGCCCGGAGACAGTGACAAGCCCATCCGAATCTTCGCGTCGGGCAATCGGCTCATGCTAGCCAGTGATGATCCTGATGCGTTGGCCCTGATTTCACAGCTCATCAACGTTTACACGAAATCACCAGGAAAAGGTGACTTTACTGTACTCAAACTGAAAAACGTGTCCGCGACTGACGCTGCCAAGGCGCTCGATGAGGCGTTTAACGGTAAGGGTCAACAAGGCGGTCCGGGCGGAGGTATGGGCGGTGGCCGTGGCGGTGGTGGTGGCTTCAACCCTCTTGGTATGATTATGGGCGGCATGATGGGCGGCGGCGGACCGGCTGCCGGAGGCACTGAGGATGCCAATCGCATTCGTGTGGTAGCGTATCCGGCGACGAACAGTCTGCTAGTTCGGGCGACGCCGCTAGATATGCTGATGATTCGCAATCTATTGGCCAAGGCACTCGATCCGGACGAGGACGAAGGGGATCTGATTCAGACATATATTATGCCGTTAAAGCACGCCAGTGCCAGCGATGTCTCGTATCTGCTAAAGGATGTGTTTCCCGCTCAGACAAAATCGAGTAGCTCGTCTTCTAGCAACATGCAGCGTCCTAATCCGTTCAGCATGATGATGGGCGGTGGAATGGGCGGAATGCCGACCTCCAGTGGGTCCGGCAGTAGTGCACCTATGATGTCGATTGGCGTGGATGATCGCAACAATCGTCTAATTGTGGCGTGCCCCGAGCGAATGTACAAGTCGATAAAGAAGCTCGTGGACGACATCGACGAAGCGTCGAAGGATTCCGTTCGCACGATTCGCGTGGTCAATGTCAAAGGCATCGACCCGATGCTCGTGCAACAGGTCATCAACGCCGTCCAAGGTATTCGTCCCAACACTCGGGGAGGCTTTG